>NZ_DVEA01000262.1:0-32259 GCF_015295965.1 Thermoleptolyngbya sp. M55_K2018_002 | reverse complement strand
GGCCAAGGTTTGCAGCGACGGGCGCAATTGACGCAGTGCCGAAAGGCAGAGTTCGGTTTGGGTCCCCCGTTTGGAACTAAGCAACTCATGCCACTCGTCCAAAATCGCCGCCCGCAGATTGCCAAAAAGCGTCTCCGCTCCAGGGTAGGACAGCATCAGAGCAAGCGATTCTGGCGTGGTGATTAGAATCTGCGGCATATTTTTGAGCTGGCGGGCTTTGCGGCTGGCGCTGGTGTCGCCTGTGCGCGACTCGACCCGCAGATCCCAGCCCATGTCTTCGATGGGGCGGCGGATGGATTGCTCGATGTCGCGGGAGAGCGATCGCAGTGGGGTCAGGTATAGCAGTTGCAGCCCTGGTTTGGGGTCGTGCAGCATAGCGGCGATCGCCCCCATGACCGCCGCATAGGTTTTGCCAGACCCAGTGGGCACCTGAACCAGACCGCTGCGCCCCGCCAAAAAAGCCTCCCAGGTTTCTTGCTGAAATGACAATGGCTCCCAGCCTTGCCGCCGAAACCATTCGACAATGGGTGCAAGGCTGGGTGTGCTGGGTTGAGCAGCGCTGGGGGGCGATCGCCTCTTCATAGGGCAAAACAGCTTTTCGGCTTTGCAAAGGGGGCATCTCCAGCCATCGGGAATTGCCTCAAACGGCTTGCCTGCTGCAAACCCCGAACCTAGATCGCCCTCTACCGGATCATAAATTACCTCAGCGGTAGAAGTGCTACCCAGAAGCATTCACAAGTTGGCTGGAACGACTGAGAACTTTGGAGAATGCCTGGGGCGATGAGATACGTTAGCGCAACCCTTCCAGAGAGTCGCGTATCCATCCTGCGGGAGCATTTGCGCCTTCTGTCGGCATGTGAGCGGCAACGTTTACCAACCACTCCATGCGAAATGTCACACTCTATTCTTTGCGTCGTCAGTAATTACACGCCAATTGCTTCTGTATTTTTTCTGTAAAGCGCATAATTAACCGTGAGTTTCAGGACGCTACACCTCTGCCTAAAGATAGATATTCAAAATATAAGTTCAGAATACGAGTTCAGAATACGAGTTCAGGGTTGTGTTGAGCAAAATTGTGCCGTCTAAGTTCCCCAAAGACTCTCTGATATGGAGATTGCATTTTAGCCTTCTGTACCGCGTTGCGATCGCCCTAGAGATGAGTCGCTAAGTTGTAAATCTGCTAACCCAGCAGCCTTACCTAAATTACGTCTGGTCTTCTTCCCTGTGTAGCTCCCGCCACATCAAAGCGGACAAGACAAGTTTTTCCAATCAAAATGCGCTCGTCTGCACCCTGTCTGTTCGTTCAGCGGGGGCACTGTTCCGAGGGGTTGCGTCGTGCTTCCTTCTAGCGCTTGTCCTAGCCCCCTCACGTTTCACCCAGTTTACCTTTGCCGGTTTGCTTTTGTATGTCCTGCGCCTCTGCGTTTGCAGAGCGTCAAGTTGTGCTGTCTCAAGTTTGCCCTGTTCTGGCGCACAGGCATTGCTTTGGGCAGTTCATTCACCTGCTGTTTCATCGTTGCTCAGGAGCGATCTTTAAGCTATGTCCGCAGTTTGTCTTTCCTCCCCGGTTTCTAACTCGGCTTTATCTGCCTTGATCCGTTCAACTCAGCAAGTCCTGTCGATCCACAAGAGCGCCCGCACGCTCGTCGTGTTTGATCGAAGCGTTGCGGATTTTGAAACGTTGGTTGCAGGTGTTGCGGATGCTGCGGGTGCTCTGGTGCTGGATTCACAGCAAGATGCAGTGGCGCAGATTACAGCGGTTCTGACCCAATATCCACAAGTTGACCAAGTTCATATCGTATCTCACGGCAGCGCGGGCTGCTTGCGGTTGGGCGATCGCCCCCTCTCGCTGGAAACCCTCGACCGCTACGCCTGGGAACTACAGTCCTGGTTTTCCGCCGCCGCAAACGCGCCGAGCCAGCCCATGCTAATCCTCTACGGCTGCCGTGTCGCAGCAGGCGAAGCCGGGGCAGAGTTTTTGCAAAAGCTGCACCAACTGACTGGAGCCACTATCGTCGCCTCCACCACCGACACGGGAAGCGCATCTCTGGGCGGCAACTGGGAACTGGAAGTCAGCTTTCCTCAAGGAACTGGAACCCTATCCCAGCCAGCCATTTCTGAAGCTGCCAGACACCTCTATTCAGGAATTCTCAGTCCAGGCAACGACAACTTTGCTAATCGATTTTTCCTGAGCGGCACTAACGTCACCACTACAGGTTCCAACGTTGGCGCAACAGCAGAGATGGGTGAGCCAGCGCAAAGCGGCACCGTCAACTCTGCGTGGTGGTCTTGGACGGCTCCCACGACCGGGCAGTATGTTATCGACACCATCGGCAGTAGCTTTGACACATTTCTCTTTGTCTACACCGGATCGACGCTCGCCACACTCAATCTAGTGGCTTCGGACGACGACTCAGGGGGAAGCCTGGCAAGTCGCATCACCCTCAATACAACTGCCGGAACAACCTACCAAATTTCGGTTGATGGCTTTAATTCACTTACGGGGGCGATCGCGCTCAACATCAACCAAGTTGTGAACAATGCCCCAACGAATGTCAACCTCAGCAGCACCAGTGTTAACGAGAATGTTATCGCTGGTTTCACAGTGGGTGGACTTAGCACCGTTGACCCCGACGCAGGCAATACCCACACCTACAGCCTGGTGGCAGGGGCGGGAGACACCGATAACGCTACTTTCAGCATTGTCGGCAACCAGCTTCGGATCAACACCTCACCCGACTTTGAAACCAAGAACAGCTACAGCATCCGCGTCCGCACGACCGATCAAGGCGGATTGTTCTTTGAGCGCGTCTTCACTATCAACGTGAACGACGTGAACGAAACGCCGACCAACCTGACGCTGAGCAACACCACACGAGATGAAAATATTCCCGCCAATTCTCTAATTGGCAACTTCGGTACCGTTGACCCCGACACAGGCAACACCCACACCTACAGCCTGGTGGCGGGTGCGGGAGATGCAGACAACGCCGCCTTCACGATTGTCGGCAACGAACTGCGGATCAATGCCTCCCCCGACTTTGAAACCAAGAGCAGCTACAGCATTCGGGTTCGCACGACGGATCAGGGCGGATTATTCACCGAGCGCGTGTTCACGGTCAACATCAACAACCTGGAAGAAGCGCCAACCAATCTGCAACTCAGCAGCAATGAACTGTTGGAAAACGTCCCTGCCGATACCGTCGTCGGCACGCTAAGTACGATTGATCCCGACCTGGGAGACACCCACACCTACAGCCTGGTCAGCGGCGCAGGCGACGACGACAATGGTGCGTTCACGATTGTTGGCGACGAGCTGCGAATTAACACGTCACCCGATTTTGAAGCCAAGAACAGCTACAGCCTCCGGGTTCGCACGACCGACCAGACTGGGCGCTTCTTTGACCGCGTTCTGACGGTTTACGTCAACAGCGTAAATGAGGCTCCGACGGATATTACCCTGAGCAGCACCAGCGTTGAAGAAAATGTGGTGCCGGATACAGTGGTGGCCACGCTCAGCGCCGTAGACCCAGATGCAGAGGACGAGCATACCTATCTGCTGGTGGCAGGTGCGGGCGACGACGACAATGCCGCCTTTACCCTGGAGGGCAACGAGCTACGAATCAACGATATGCCAGACTTTGAAGCCAAGTCGGTGTATCGGGTTCGGATTCGCGCCATCGATCGCGATGGGCTGTTTTATGAAAAAGCCGTTCAGATCAACATCACGGATGTAGACGAGTCGGGCAATGCGCCGCCGACCAGCATTAGCCTCAGCACCGCCAGCATTGATGAAAACGTTTCTGCCAATACCGTCGTGGGCACGTTTTCGACGGTCGATCCCAACCCTGGCGATGTGCATACCTATAGCCTGGTGAATGGGGTCGGCTCGACGGATAACGCAGCGTTTACGATTGTCGGCAATCAGCTCCGAATTAACGGATCGCCTAACTTTGAGGCGAAGCCCAGCTACAACATCCGCGTGCGATCGCGCGACCAGAGTGGCGGCATTTTTGAGCGGCAGATGGTGATCACGGTTAACAACGTGAACGAAACCCCGACCGCCATTAACCTCAGCACCACGAACGTCAATGAGAACCTTCCTGCGAACAGCGCTGTTGCAATTCTCAGCACAGTCGATCCCGATGCAGGCAACACGCATGCCTATACGCTAGTGAGCGGCGAAGGTGACACTGACAATGCTGCATTTAGCATTGTAGGCAACCAGCTTCGGATCAATACTTCACCTGACTTTGAGACCAAGAATAGCTACAGCATTCGTCTTCGTTCGACCGATCAGGGTGGATTGTTCACCGAACGCACGGTCAACATCGGCATCAACAACGTCAACGAAGCACCGACTCAACTGGAGTTCAGCGCTACGAACGTGAATGAGAACGTGCCCGCGAATAGTGTGATCGGCACGTTCACCACCACCGATCCCGATGCAGGCAATACCCACACCTACACGCTGGTATCGGGCGCTGGCTCGGCTGACAATGCTGCCTTCACCATCGTTGGCAACCAGCTCCGCATCCGCAACGCTCCCGATTTTGAAACCAAGCCAAGCTACACGATTCGCGTCCGCACGACCGATCAAGGCGGGCTGTTTTTCGAGCGGCAATTCACCATCAACGTCAATGACCTAAACGACGCACCCAGCAGCATCAGCCTCAGCAACAGCACCGTCCGGGAAAACGATGCTGGCGTGGTGATTGGCCGCCTGACGGTTGCCGATCAAGATCGCAACCAGACCCACAGCTTTACGGTTAGCGATCAGCGTTTTGAAGTGGTGAATGGGCAACTGAAGCTGAAGTTTGGTCAGAGTATCGACTTTGAACAGGAAAAGCAGGTCAATCTCAGCATCACGGCCTTTGACAACGGGTCGCCCAGCCTCAGCCGCACTCAGAGCTTCACGATCAACGTGCAGGATGTGCCAGAAATTGACGTGGAGAAGTTCCGCTCTGGCGTGACGGGGGCGCTGACCCAGCTTGCCGTGGTGCTAGACAACGACCTGGCGCGGAGTTCTCTGCCGATTCTGGGAACGCTGAGCGATCGCTACGTTCCTACGTTCCTAAAGAACCTGACCAGCACCTTGGTCAGCGGCATGGCCAATGAGGAGCAACTCACGGTCGGCGAGTTCCAAAACCGCATCAGTCGGAATCTGCCTGGTGTGCGAGTGCTGACCGACTTCAGTCAGGCGAAGCAGTTTGAAGTGACGCTGGACATGACCCAGACCTATAACCTGGGTTCCGTCGGGCTGAATAGCAATATGGGCCTGCCAATGCTGAGCATGAGAACCACGGGTTCTGCCAATGCCAGCGTCCTCGGCGGCATGAGGCTAACCTTCGGCTTCCATGATGATTTCGGCTTCTATTTCAACACGAACCCCAGTAAGACTTTCTTTGGGGCAGAACTGACGGCTGCGCTGTCGAATAACTTCAGCGCCCAGGCGACGCTGGGCTTCTTGCAGGCAAGCTTGACCAATGATCTGTCCAATCCTACGCGGGTGACGGGCGGCTTTAAGGCGCTGCTGAAGGACATCGACAATATTCCGGGTGCGCCCAATGATGGCGATCGCCTCACCCTCACCGAGCTGCGGCGACGCAACGCCAATTCCAGCTTCCGTGAACTATTTGGCACCGAATTTGCCATCACGCCAAACCTGGGCATGAAAGCCCGCACAGGCATTGCCAACTTTGAGGGAATGCCCTCCATCAACTTCGACCTAGCGCTCAAGTGGAACGCCTTTACCTATCGCGACGGCCGCAGCTCATCGGGCAGCCCTCAGCTTGAGTTCAACAACGTCACGCTAGATCTAGGTTCCTTTATCTCTGGCTTTGCCCGACCCGTCCTCACTCGCATCGACAACACCATTAGACCCTTCCGGCCGGTCATCAACTTCCTAAATGCTGACACTCGGATTCTCAGCAGCCTGGGCTTGACGGGCCCCTTTGACCAGAACCGCGACGGCCGGGCGACGGTCGTAGAAGTCGTCAGCACCCTCAGCCGCTGGCGCTTTGGTCGCGGCATCGACACTCGGTTCATCGATGCCATTAGCGCTCTAGATGCCGCCATCACTGCCCTCAACCAGCTCACCGCCAGCGACGGCAACCTAGCCATCAACTTTGGCTCCTACAGCATTGGCACCGTAGACACCAATGCTGCACCTAGCAGCCTGTCGCAGAGCAGCCCCCGCACCACCAGAGGGCAAAGCACAAACTCCCTGACCCAGGCTTCGAGCAACTCGCGTGTGCGGAACTTTATCAACGCGCTAAACCGGGTCGAAGGGCTGGGCTTCCCTATCCTGTCTGATCCCAACCAGGCGATTAACCTGCTGCTGGGCCGCACGGCGACGCTGTTCCGCTATGACATGCCCGACCTGGACTTCAACCTCCGACTGGAGCAGAAGTTCCCCGTGATTTGGCCGCTCGAAGGCAGACTGTTCGGCGATATCCGGGTGCGAACCAACCTCGACTTTGGCTACGACACCTTTGGTTTCCAGGAATGGCAGCGAGCGGGCTATTCCAGTTCTGCTGCCTCCCGGCTGATTGATGGTTTCTATGTCACCGACTTCTCTGGCGACGAAATTACCGTTGATGCGACGATTGGCGCAGGCTTTGGGGTGAACGTGGGCATTGCCGAAGGGCGCATTGACGGGGGTCTGCGAGGCAGGGCAGGCATCGACCTGATCGACGTGGGCGAAAATGCTCGAAATCCAGTTTGGGATTCGGAATATAGCCGAGTCTGGAACGAGATCAATCGGCAGATTGGCCATATTTCTTTCCTCCGTCCACTCGTCGGCGCACAAACGATTGCAACGCTCAATTCGCGGGGTATTCGCGAGTTTGTTAACCTCAGCGACGGCCGTATCCGCACCACCGAGATTACGTCTCGCCTGAGCAATCCGCTGAGCCTGTTCCAGATTCAGGGCGTGGTGAATGTGTTCCTGGATGCCTATGCGCGGGTTGGGGTGCGGGTCTTTGGCAAGCTGATTGGCAAAGAGTGGCGGAAGAACCTGGCGACGTTCAAGATTATGGAGTTCAGCGTGGGCGGCGGCGCTTCTGTAGGACGGATCAGCCAGAAATATATTTCGGGGGCTACGATCTTCCTGGATGCCAACAACAATGGGGTGCTGGACGAGAACGAGCCTTACACCATCAGCAGCTTCGACGGCTCCTACGAGCTGAAGTTTGCTACCGAACTGTTTGACAAGAATGAAAGCGGCGTGATTGATCCCGACGAAGGAC
The DNA here is from genome assembly GCF_015295965.1 of Thermoleptolyngbya sp. M55_K2018_002. Taxonomy (NCBI): domain Bacteria; kingdom Bacillati; phylum Cyanobacteriota; class Cyanophyceae; order Oculatellales; family Oculatellaceae; genus Thermoleptolyngbya; species Thermoleptolyngbya sp. M55_K2018_002. The sequence continues at coordinate 25,009 of NZ_DVEA01000262.1, read as the reverse complement.
AGATCCTGGCGGTGGGCGGCTACGACACCTTCACCAACGAGAAGATGGATGTGCCGCTGTCGGCTCCGGTGGGCTACAGCATGATCACGCCAGTCACCACCATGATTAACGCGCTGGTGCGGATGGGCGATGTGGATGTGGCGACGGCCGCCGCTCAGGTGAAGGCGGCGCTGGGGCTGCCTGAGACGCTGGATCTGGGAACCTTTGACCCGATCATTGCCATGCGCGACGGCGACCCGAACGGAGCCAAGGTGATGGCGGCCCATGTGTCCATCTACACGCTGATGGATCAGGCGGCAACGCTGCTGCGGGGGGCGACGGGGCTATCGGGCGAAATGCTGAGTATGTTGGTAACAGGGGCGATCGCCGATGCGATTGAACCGGGCAAGCCGCTGGATTTGAGCAATAGCTCGGTGGTGGCGAATATCCTGAAGACGACCGTTGGCGCACTGGAAATGGTCAGCCCTGCGCCAGAGCTAGCCAAGGTGACGGCGATCGCCGAGCAGGTCGCCACCATCATGGCGGAAGGCGTGCAGCGGCTCCAGGCGGTGCTGGCAAAACCGGGCAATGCGGCGGCGCTGCTGCGAGAAGTCAGCGAACTCCAGGGCTTCTTGGTCAACAACACCTCGAAGGATCTGGCGGCTGCGATCCTGGGTACGAAGACCATTGATCAGGTGCTAGATGCCAATACGGGCGACGGGCTGCTGGCCGGGCTGAAGCGCCGCGAAGCCATGAAAAACCGCGCGACCCTTCCGGGCACCAACGAAATCGACTTCCTCAAGGGCACCAACCAGAGCGAAATTTTGGTGGGTCTGAAGAAGGGCGATCGCATCCGGGCGCTGGGCGGCGACGATATGGTGGCCGGCGACTCGGGCGATGACTGGCTGCACGGCGGCACAGGCAACGACACGCTGAACGGTGGGCAGGATGACGATACCCTGATCGGCGGCGCGGGCGATGACGTGCTGATTGGGCGCAGCGGCAAAGACACGCTGATCGGCGGCAGAGGTCGCGACACCTTCCAGCTTGCCGCCAACAAGAAGGGCAGCAACCGCATCCGCGACTTCAAGGCCGCAGAAGACCGCATCGAAATCACGCTGGGTCGAGAGTTTGCAGAACTGCCCATTGGCAAAGGTATCAGCGCCGAGCAGTTCCGCCTGGGCAGCAAGGCAGCGACCGAAACCGAGCGGTTTGTCTATAACCAGAAGACCGGAGCGCTGTTCTTTGACCTCGACGGCAGCGGCGCGGGTCAGCAGATGAAGATTGCTCAACTCAACGCTGGCGCGGCTCTGACCCATGCTCAGATCTCGATTGCTTAAGTAAGGCGTGATTGGGTGACAGGGCAATGAAACGCTAGTGCAAGCCACACGGCTTCGTTTAGACTCATCGAGGGTGTTTCCTGCGGGACGGCCCTCGATTTTTTTTGCGTTAAACCATGCTGCTAGACTTGCCAAATTCAATTCGCCTGATTGCCACCGACATGGATGGGACGCTGACCCGCCGGGGCAAGTTTACGCCGCTGCTGCTGCAAGCGTTGGAAGTCCTGCAATCGGCAGGCATTCCGGTGGTGATAGTGACGGGGCGATCGGCGGGCTGGGTGCAGGGCGTGGTGTCGTATCTGCCCGTGGCGGGGGCGATCGCCGAAAATGGCGGCGTGTTTTTTCCCGGAGACACCGAGCCGGAGTTCCTGGTTCATGTGCCTGATCTGGCCGATCATCGGCGATCGCTGGCCGATCTCTTTCACGACCTTCAAAACACGTTTCCCAAAATCCAGGAAGCCCCCGACAACCGCTTCCGGCTGACGGACTGGACGTTTGATGTGCGGGGCTTGTCGGCGGCGGATTTGCAAACGATGGGCGATCGCTGCCAGGACGCGGGCTGGGGCTTTACCTATAGCACCGTGCAGTGCCACCTCAAGCCCGCTGCTCAGGACAAAGCTAGCGCCTTAGAACAAGTTTTGCAGCGGCACTTTCCCCGCATCTCGCCCGCGCAACTGGTGACCGTCGGCGATAGCCCGAATGACGAGAGCCTGTTTGACAAAAGCCGCTTTCCCTATTCCGTCGGCGTGGGCAATGTGCGCCATTATCTCGATCGGCTGAGCTACCAGCCCAACGCGATGACGGAGGCTGAAGAAGTGGCTGGTTTTTGGGAACTCACTCAGCAAATCCTGGGCCGGCCGTTGTCGAGTGGGGTATAACCGGGTTTGCGATCGCCCACTGCTTTTGCGGTAAACTATCGTACCAAGGCAGAGACTGTCGTACCAAGGTACAAACTGTCGTACCAAGGCACCCTGTAGGTAACCTACAGGCAACCTGCGAGTTCATCCCATTCTTGCTTATGAACCCAACTCAAAAACGCTTGCTAACTTGGCTGGGCTGCTCTGGTGCAATGGCGCTGGGGGTGGTTCTGCCAAAGCCGCTGCTGGCGCAAACGGTGCCCCTTCGAGAACTGATTTTCTCCAGCACACAGACGGGCGAAATGGTTCCGCCGGACGACTTGGACTGTGGCTGCACGGGATTGGGCGATGGGCTGGCGGTGCTGACTGGCTCAGACGCAGAGGGCGACATGGCGATCGCCCTGCGCGGTTGCGACTGTGCTGGATGCCGCTTTATCGCCCGCCAGGAGATGCAGCGCCAGTTGCAGGCGAGTCTCTCGATTCCAGTGCAACGGGTGGAGTAGTTTTCTGGAGGGCGTTGCTGAATTAATCGGCGGGATTAACCAAGGGGTGGGAAGCCTGGGTCACATCCAAGCCCGCCGCCAGCTAGCCCTGCTGCAAAATGTTGGCGATCGCCGCCTTCACATCTGAATACTGATACGCAAAACCAGCCTCCTGCGTGCGCTTGGGGAGAACCTGCTGACCCTCCAGCACGACCTGGGCCGCGTCTCCCAGCAGGGCTTCTAGCGCAAAGGCAGGCACAGGCAGCCAGGAGGGGCGACCCATAATCTGGCCAAGCGTTTGGCAAAATTCTGCCATCCGCACCGGGTTGGGGGCCGTGGCGTTATACACTCCCGACAGGCTGGAATCGGTCAGAGCCTTCAGGATCAGGTTCACCAGATCTTCCCGGTGAATCCAGGAAAACCACTGACGGCCCGTGCCCAGCGGCCCGCCCGCAAACAGGCGAAAGGGCGTAAGCATTTTACCCAGTGCGCCGCCCATGCCCAGGACAATTCCCGTTCGCAGGATCACGACTCGCGTACCGCTGGTCTGGGCCGATTCCGCAGCAGCTTCCCACGCCTGACACACCTGCGCCAAAAAGTCATCGCCGGGGGCGCTGCTTTCGTCGAAGGTGGCGGTTTCGCTGGTGCCGTAGTAGCCGATGGCAGAGGCGTTGACCAGGACGCTGGGCTTGGGGCTTGCCTGGGCGATCGCCTCTACGATCTTCTCCGTCCCCACCTTGCGGCTATCGAGAATTTCCTGCTTGCGCTCCGGGGTCCAGCGCTCGTCGGCAATGCCCGCGCCCGCCAGGTTTACCACGCCATCGCAGCCGGAAAGCACCTGCTGCCAATCGCCCGACTCCAGCGGCGTGTATTCCACCACGTCCACATTGGGGAACGCCGACTGGGGAAAGACGCGATCGCTGTGTGCTTTGCTGCGGGTCAGCGCGACGACGTGATGCCCCTCTTCGAGCAACCGTTCAACTAGCCGCGTTCCTACAAATCCGGTCGCCCCGGTCACTGCAATTTTCACGATGCCTCCTCTGCCGAGGGTGCGCGGAAGTTCCGTCAGGTTCCACGCGCCATCGGGTTCGCTACGATTCTTAGTATATCGGCGTATATCGGCCAGGGTTCGTCAAGCAGAACCCATTGTCAGAATGACACAAAGGGCTGAATGGCTTTGCGAGACAGCGCAACATTGAGAACCCCAGCGGCGATCGCCAGCATCAGCACACTCTCGCCACCCAGCAGCAGCAGCAGCGTCGGGTTGCCATGCAGCGTCCAGCCCGTCTCAAGCTGCGCCAACCCCCGCACCAGCGCAAAGGCCAGCACTGCGCCCGCGCTGAGGTGAGGATTTTCGCCCTGGCGCACCACGTAGCGATAGGTCACGCCAAACAGCAAGCCCGCCAGCATTGCATGGGCCAGGTGCAAACCAATCGACCAGTTGAGCGAAAAGACCGTCAGCGCGTTCCAGCGAGTGGCAAGCACTGTGTTGGCGATCGCCCCCACCAGCACCACCGTCCCGCAAACCAGGGCACTCAGTCCCCCAGCCTTAATCGACTCGATCCGCTCTGCCTGAAGCCGTTCCACCGTCTGCTCAATATCCCGAACAAATACCCGAACAAATACACAAAATAAATGCACAAAAAGACCCGGAGACCACGCCTACTACAAGCATCCCGTATTGCTGCTACCTTCCGGTCCTGACAAGGTTTGGGCGTTGTAGTCGCGTGGATCCAGGTCTTCTCCACAATAACACGGCGCTGGGGGACAGGGATCAGGGCCAGGCTTCAAGTCGCTAGAACTGTCAGGCAGCCAGATGACACATCAGCGGCCAGCTTCCAGCCTTCACTCCCAGCCGCAAACCCTTCCCTCACAAAATCTGCGACAGGAACTTTTGCGTCCGTTCTTCCTTGGGATTGTTGAAAAAGGTTTCGGGTGTGCCTTCTTCTACCAGCAGCCCGTCCGCCATCAACACCACGCGATCGGCCACCTCGCGAGCAAAGCCGACTTCGTGGGTCACGCAGACCATCGTCATCCCCGACCGGGCCAGCGTCCGCATTACATCCAGCACTTCGCGCACCATTTCTGGGTCGAGGGCGCTGGTGGGTTCGTCAAACAGCATGATTTTTGGCTCCATCGCCAGAGCGCGGGCGATCGCCACCCGCTGCTGCTGCCCCCCCGAAAGCTGCCCCGGAAACTTCTTCGCCTGCTCCAAAATGCCCACCCGCTCCAGCAGTTGCAGCGCCTTTTCTTCCGCCCGGGCCTTGGGCCAGCGGCGCACCCAAATGGGAGCCAGCATCACGTTTTGCAGCACCGAAAGATGGGGGAACAAATTGAACTGCTGAAACACCATCCCCACCTCGCGACGAATGGCATCGATATTCTTTAGGTCGTGGGACAGGTGAATCCCATCAATGACAATCTTGCCTTTTTGATAGCTTTCCAGCGCGTTGAACGTGCGGATAAAGGTGGACTTGCCCGAACCGGAGGGCCCCATCACCACCACCACCTCGCCCTTTTGCACCGTCAGGCTAACGCCGCGCAGCACATGGAAATTGTTGTCGTACCATTTCTCCACATTTTCAGCCAGGATCACCGGCTCTGAGCCAACATGACCGTTGCCGTTGGTGATTGCGTCCGTGTGATACTGCGTCATTGGGAAACGTCCTAATCAAAATCAAGATTCATAGACTGCAATACAGCACTCTCCTGCGGAATAAGGTACACCCTGTGCTAAAAACTCAAGGCTGAAAGCCTCCTGCGTACCTCACTGGCTTCAAAAACGCTGTAGCTTGAATTGTACTGGTACAGCCGGGCGTTTGTGCAGTGTGATTCGCTACGACACGAAGCAAACCGATGGGCAATCTAAAGTCAATCACGGCAAGAAGTAATCACCGCAAGTAATCACCGCAAGTAATCGCCGCAACTGAACTGAGGGCGATCGCAGATGACTGAGGAGACGATCGCAGATGACTGAGGGCGATCGCCAGCGACTCGTCCCTTGCCCCGATCTCCGCCCTTAGTAGGAATTCGGCAAAGCGAACAGAAAGCGCTACTATGGGTAAAATTAGCTGTTTCTAAATTAACCGTTTCTTAATCCCAGATTTCCGTCAAGGATCATCAAACGCTTGACTACACTTCTTTCGACCCAGACGGCCCAGTTTCTTGCCCAGCGCTACACCCTGGAAAATGGGCTAACGATTATTCATCAACAGGTTCCCACGCCCGTTGTCACGGTAGACGTGTGGGTGCGGGCGGGGGCGATCGCCGAACCAGAGCCTTGGGCTGGCGTGGCCCATTTCCTGGAACACATGATCTTCAAGGGAACCGAGCAACTGCCGCCGGGATACTTCGATTACGTGATCGAAAACTATGGCGGCGTGACCAACGCGGCAACAAGCCACGACTACGCCCACTTCTTCATCAACACCACAGCCGAATCCCTGCCCGACACGCTGCCCTGTCTGGCAGAACTGCTGCTGCGGGCGGCGATTCCCGATGAAGAGTTTGAGCGGGAGCGGGATGTGGTGCTGGAGGAACTGCGTCAGTCGGAGGACGATCCGGACTGGCTGGGGTTTCAAGCGCTGTCGGAAACGGTCTACCAGACCCATCCCTACGGGCGATCGGTGCTGGGCGATGTGGAACGGCTGATGGCGCTACGCCCAGAGGAAATGCGGTCGTTTCATCGCGCCCACTACCAGCCAGAGCGAATGACCGTGGTCATTGTGGGCAATGTCGATGCGGCTTATGCCATTGATCTGGCGCGTCAGGCTTTTTCAGACTTTGCCCCAGCGGTGGAGTTTCCCACCATTCCAATCGAGGCAGAGCCGCCGCTGGCAGGTATCCGACGGCAACACCTGCGGCTGCCCCGGCTGGAAACGGCGCGGCTGATGATGGCCTGGGCGGGCCCTGGGGTGGAGCAACTCCAAAGCGCCTATGGGCTGGATGTGCTGTCGGTGCTGCTGGCGGGTGGGCGCACGTCGCGTCTGGTGCGAGAACTGCGGGAAGAGCGGCAGTTGGTTCATGACATTGGCAGCAGCTTTTCGCTCCAGCGAGATTCCAGCCTGTTTACGATCACGGCCTGGTTGGAGCCAGAGTATTTGGACGTGGTGGAAGCGATTGTGGGCGATCGCCTCTCGGCCCTCAGCGCTGCGCCCATTCCCGACGCAGAGCTAAACCGAGTGAAGCGGCTCTTGTGCAACGACTACGCCTTTTCTACCGAAACCTCCAGCCAGCTTGCTGGCCTCTACGGCTACTACAACACCATCGCCCAGGCCGAGCTATCCGTCACCTATCCCGATCGCATCCAGAGTCTCCAGGTCGAAGACCTGCACCGTCTTGCCAGTCAGTACCTCTCGCCCTGCCACTATGCCGTGACGACGCTGCGGCCCATTGAGGCTTGATTCAGCGGTCGGGTCAGCGGTCGGGACATCGGTCAGGGCAGAGGTTGAGTCAGCGGTCGGGGCCGAGTGGCAAGATCATGGAGTTGCAGAGGAGTAGCGTAACGGAACCGTTTGAGCCTCTGTCTAAGCCTCTGTCTGAGCCTCTGTCCGAGCCTCCATTCTTGCTTCTACACGCTCTCCCTTGCTTCTCTGCCATCCCTCAACCCTTCATCACTGCCGCACCCCTATGTCCAACTCCACCCTCCAACCCGCAGCGCTCCCCCTCCACCGGACGGTTCTCAGTAACGGTCTGGTCGTGCTGACGACGGAGAATTCGGCGGCTGATATTGTGGCGGCGCGGCTGTTTGTGCGGGTGGGCAGCCGCTACGAAGTGCCAGAGCAGTCGGGCATTTCGCACCTGCTGACTTCGGTTCTGACGAAGGGCACCACGCACAAGTCTTCGATGCAGATTGCGGAACAAATCGAGTCGGTGGGTGCAAGCCTGGGCACGGATTCATCGCCAGATTATTGCCTGCTGAGTCTGAAAACGGTGTCGCGGGATTTTGCCGACATGCTGATGCTGGCGGCAGAATTGCTGCGATCGCCCTCCTTTCCCGAATCCGAAGTGGAGCTAGAGCAACGGCTGACCCTCCAGGGCATCCGCTCCATGCAGGAACAGCCCTTTGCGGTGGCGCAAAAGCAACTCCGGCAGGCAATGTATGGCGACCATCCCTACGCGCTACCGGGGCTGGGCACAGAGGAAACCGTGTCGAGACTCAGCCGCGCCGATCTGCTGCGCTATCACCAAACCCATTTTCGCCCCGATAATCTTGTCATCAGCATTACGGGACGAATTACCCCTGATGAGGCGATCGCCCTGGTGTCCGAAGCCTTTGGCGACTGGCAGCCACTGACGGATGACACTGGCGCACCCCTGCCGCTGCTGTATCCACCCACGCCGCCCGTCCTATCCAACCCACACCGCGTGGCGACGGTGCAAGAGACGCAGCAGGCAATCGTTATGCTGGGCTACCTGGCCCCGGCAGTTCACGTAGAAGACTATATGGCGCTGAAACTGATCAGCACCTACTTGGGCAACGGGCTGTCGAGCCGCCTGTTTGTGGAACTGCGCGAAAAGCAGGGCCTCGCCTACGAAGTGTCAGCCTACTATCCCACCCGGCTGGATACGTCTCAGTTCATCGCCTACATGGGCACGGCTCCGAGCAACGTGGCGATCGCCCTCGATGGACTGCACCGCGAAGTGCATCGCCTCGCCGCCGAACCCCTCAGCGAAGACGAACTGCAATCTGCCAAAAACAAGCTGCTGGGCCAATACGCCCTCGGCAAACAGACCAACGCCCAAATCGCTCAAATCTATGGCTGGTACGAAACGCTGGGGCTGGGCATTGACTTTGACACCCAGTTTCAAGCGGCGATCGCCCAGATTACGCCAGACCAGGCTCAGGCTGCTGCCCAGCGCTACTTTATAGAGCCGTATGTATCACTAGTGGGCCCAGCAAGTGCAGTGGGGTAAGAAAGGAGAGAAGAGAACTTCCCCTCTTCCCTCTTCGTTCTTCCTTCTTCCCTCTTTGTTCTTCCCTCTTCCCTATCCCCCCAATACCTCCAACCACGTCTCACGCGGCCACCCGCCAGTCTCGCCCAAACCGCACACAGGTCAGCGCCAGCGCAATTTGCTGAGCCGCTAGATACAAACGCAGCAGCTCGTCTTCTTGCAGCGAGAAGGGCTTGCCCCAGCGGAGAGACAGCACGGCAATGCTAGCGCTTTGGAACAGCACAGGCATCACCAGATGAGCCAATACGCCCTCTTCAGCGCTTTCGTTGACCTTCACCTGAGGCTTTTGGGTGGCGATCGCCTCTTGCACCACCGGGTCATCGCCCAGGGACGGCAGCGCAGTGCCATAGTTGCCTTGCAGCGTGCCGGGTTTGCCCGCTTCCACCAGATGCAGCGTGCAGCCATCGGCCTCATAGGTTTCCCCAAAGGTCTTGGCGATCGCCTCCAGCGCTTGCTCCAGCCCGGTCGCCTCCTGAGTCACTTTGACCAGCGTTCCCAGCAGGATCGTCTGCGACTGGGCGCGGCGCAGTTCTTCCATGCGATGTTTTTGCACGTCATAGGTTTCCACCGCCCGCTGCACCACGGCTTTTAGCTCATTGGGGTCCCAGGGCTTGGTGATGTACTTGTAAACCTGCCCAGAGTTGATCGCGTCCACCAGGTCTTCCACGTCGGTAAACCCGGTCAGGATAATCCGCATTGTGTCGGGAAACTGGGGAACAGTCTTGCTGAGGAATTCAGTGCCCTTCATTTCGGGCATCCGCTGGTCGGAAATGATGACCGCGACTTCGCCCTCGGCGGCCAGCACCTCCAGCGCCATCACGCCGCTTTCTGCACGCAGCACGTTAAAGTCGCGCCGGAACGTGCGATAGAGCAAATCCAAATTGTCTGGCTCGTCATCGACCACCAGCATTTTGGGCTTCTTGGGCCGCTCCAGGCTGGCCAACTGGCGATTAATGTGTTCTAATTCCGGCAGTGCAATGTCCATAACCATCCTTGGCTGCTGTTTGACTGGTTGTGTTGCTGGGTAGTGGATTGAAAAATGCTGCTCCTGAGCAGTGGCGAGGCTGGGTCGGCGTTTAATAGGCGTTTACACGGTTACAACAGATTTACAACACACCCCTTTAATAAAAAGAATCTCCAGGAACCGCTCGTCCGCTGTTCTCGTGATTTAGCAATGTGACTGGTTAACGTTTGGCTGTTGGATACAGCATCTGGAGACAACTGAATACAACCTGGATACAACATTTTCTGGCGGGGTCAGGTTCGCACTGCCCCGAAGAGACAGGGGTTTCCGGGCCACCCCCGTTCCTCACTCGCTTCGAGAATGCTGTAACTGTGCTTTTAGTTTGGGCACATTTGTCGCAGTTATAACGCTACAGGAAAATAAAATTCCAAAACTGCGGGGTGGAGTGCCCAAAACCAAGAAAAATCAAGCGCTGTATAGTGGAAGATGTGCCTTGGTCAATTGCCTCGAATTGCCCCGAGTCGCTCCGAATCGCCCCATCGACCGACTGGCTCCCTATCACACCCTGCTCAACGTCATGGTATCGCTTCCTCGCATTATTCTTCGAGATCATAAAGCCGATGCCGTGCGGCGCTTCCATCCCTGGATCTTTTCGGGGGCAATTAAGCGCATCGAGCCAGACGCTCAGGAGGGGGATTGGGTCGAGGTGTACAGCGATCGCGGCGAGTTTTTGGCAGCGGGCTTTTTTGGAGCAGGCAGCATCGCGGTCAAGGTCGTCTCCTTTCAGCCCGTCGAGTCGCTGGACACTCTGTTTCTAGAGCGGTTTCAGCAAGCCTATGGGCTGCGAAAACAGTTGGGACTGGCGGGCAGTAATCAGACCAACTGCTACCGCCTGATTAATTCTGAAGGCGACGGACTGCCGGGGCTGATTGTGGACTGGTATCACGGCGTGGCAGTGGTGCTGACCTATTCTTTGGGCATGGCCCAGCAGCGCGATCGCATTGTGGAGTGCCTGAAAACGCTCTACGGCTCCGACCTGCGGGCAGTGTATGACAAAAGCGCGGCCGTGCTGCACGGGGGCAAGTCTCAGCCCACCAATCAATACCTGTTTGGCGAAGCAAACCTGGGCGAAAAGCGGCTGGGCGAGGTGCTGGAAAACGGGCATCGCTTTGCGGTGGACTGGGAAGAAGGGCAGAAAACGGGGTTTTTTCTGGATCAGCGCGACAATCGCCAACTGCTGTCGCAGCACGTCGCCGGAAAGAAAGTGCTGAATACGTTTTGCTATTCGGGCGGCTTTTCAGTCTATGCCCTGCAAGCAGGTGCGGCGGTGGTGCATTCGGTAGATAGTTCCGCAAAGGCGATCGCCTGGACAGAGCAAAATGTCTCGTTGAATCCGGCAACCCCAGGCACTCACCAGTCCTACGCTGCCGATGTGTTCAACTTTTTGAAAGACTGCGCCGATGACTACGACGTGATCATCCTCGACCCGCCCGCCTTCGCCAAATCCCTCTCCGCCCGTCACCAGGCCACCCTGGCCTACCGCCGCCTCAACTATCTCGCCCTCCTCAAAATTCGCCCCGGCGGTCTGATTTTTACCTTTTCTTGCTCCCAGGTCGTCTCACTCGACAATTTCAAAGGGGCCGTCACTGCCGGGGCAATCGACGCGGGCCGCCCCGTGCGACTGCTCGGCCACCTCAGCCAGCCCGCCGACCACCCCACCAGCCTCTACCACCCGGAAGGGCAATATTTGAAAGGGCTAGTTTTGGAAGCGGGATAGAGGCGCGGTTTGCCACCGGGCAGGATTCACATTCCAAGCGCAGGGCCGCCGAAAGGATGGTGTCGCCAAATGGGCGATCGCCGCTGAAACTGACTCGCCGTAAACAAGCCGCCATCAGGCATTCCCGCCCCGCCAATATTTCGGAGCTGCATCACACAGCGCACCTTGGGCTTCAGCGTTTTGCCCAGTTCGTTCAGCAGCGTTTCCAGCGCCCCATAATAGGACGTTTCCTTCACCGCCGCTCCGGTCGCTCGAATCTCTTGCAAATCACGGATATAGGCTTCAAAAGGATTCATAGCGGCTTTGGGAGATGAAGGGTGTGAGGTGATGCTCTCCTTCTCTCTGGGGAGAAGTCTACGAGAACGCCCTGTTTGACGGCGCTAATTGTGAGGCAATACTCCCCTTTTCCCTAGGGCTACTGTGTACACACAAATTGACTGGACTAGGGCAAATCCGTTGAGATCCCCCCAAATCCCCCTTAAAAAGGGGGACTTCCGATCCGGTTCCCCCCTTATTAAGGGGGGCTAGGGGGGATCAAAGCGTCGCCGCTTAAGAATAGAAGACTGCTTAAGAATAGAAGACTTGTGTGTACACACTAGCTCCCTAGGGAGAAGAGGATGAGGGGTTGCCAACTCAGTATTCCCACTGAACCCGCCCACGCATCGTTATAATTCACCTTTTCAGCTAGAAATCTGCTTTCTCCGACAATTTCGTCAACATCGCTGTCCCAAGTCGCCCGTTCGGAGGAGCGATAAGATTGAAGTGAAACAACCCAGGCGAGACTCTTGATGGCCTACAGCGACTTCACCCTAGCCAAAGTCAAATCCGCCTTCGGGCTAACCACCCAGGAAAGCGGTAGCCTGTTCGCCAACATTCCCGCCGTCCCGCCGTCCCCTGCCCTGTCCCAAACCCTCACCGAATTCACCACCCTCGCCACTAGCATCGGCACCGAAAAAGCCCGCTCCGAATTTCTGATCGCGCCCATCCTGGCCGAAGTCCGCCGTCAGATGCACTACCGCATCGCCCTCTTTTCTGGCGTTGAGTTTAATGTGGATGCCGCCAGAGGCCTGCAAGGCTTTTGTGATTTCATTCTGTCTGCTTCCACAGAGCAGCTCTACATCGAGGCTCCAGTGATGACCGTCGTCGAGGCAAAGCGGGAAGATATTATCGGCGGGCTGGGGCAGTGCATCGCCACAATGGTCGCCGCCCAGATTTTCAATGCGGAAAGAGAGCAGCCGATTCCTCGCATCTATGGAGCCGTCACCAGCGGCACCAACTGGCGCTTCCTGATGCTCGAAGGAACCACCGTTTGGATTGATTCACCAGAGTATTACATCAGCCAGATTGGGCAAATTCTGGGAATCCTCATGCAGCCCTTTCAGCCAGATTTAGTCAGCAGCGCAACACCCTAATATTGATCCTCGATTTTGGATTTGCGATTAGGGTCACGCCGTCCAGTTGTCCACAACCACGATTGGGATCTCGGCCGTCTCTAGGACGGATTGAGAAACGGAGCCGACCAGTCCCACTTCCCAGAGGCGATCGCCCCGTTTGCCCATAACAATCTCATCTACTCGAAACTCCTGAGCGACGCGCACGATTTCCTCTGGGGCGGGGCCGATCGTGGTGACAAAGCGGTGGCGGATATCGGCGAGGAGCGTTTCGGTTTGGGATTGCAGGCGCTGGATGCTGGCAGGGTCGTTGACCTGGACAACGTGCAGCACAATGACGCTAGCATCAGCGCGGCGGGCCAGTTCGGCGGCTTTGCGGAGGACGGCGGGGGCGAGGGGCGAGGTATCGACGGCGGCCAGGAGGGTGATAGGACGGGCGATCGCCACTTTGGTCGGGTCTACGTCGCCCTTTTCCAGCAGTCGGGGTGCAAACGTGGGGATGGCCCAAGCTCCCAGGGGTGCTGTGACCAGGATGGAAAGCGCGGCGATCGCCAGAATCGCCTCTCCACCCGCGATGCCCTGAGACAGCGGAATTGCGCCGATCGCCGCCTGCACTGTCGCCTTGGCCGAGTTTGCAGGCAGCAGAAACAGCCGCTCCTTCCAGTTCCAATTACTGCCCAGCGTAGACAGATACCAGCCCACCATCCGCCCAATCAGCGTGCCGATCGCCAGAATCGCCAGCCCCACGCCCAGCGTGTTGCCCAACACATTGAGCTGAATGCTAGCCCCCAGCAGCACAAACAGAAAAATCTCCGCCACGCCCCACAGCGCATCAAACCCCCCCCGCAGCCGCCGCGCCAGGGGAGCATCCAGTTCGATCAGGAAAAAACCCAGCGACATCACCGCCAGATAGCCTGAAAACAGAGGATATTCCTCTGCCAGCACCACCAGCAGCAGCGCAAACCCTGCCGCCACCAGCGCATCCTGTACAGCGTTTTGCGTCCAGTTTTGCTTCGCCAGCAGAAAGACAAGTAACTGCGCCGTCAGCCAGCCCAGCAGCACCCCCAGCGCAATTTGCAAGATCAGTTGCAGCGGCAGCAGTTGCAGAGGGGTGAGCGTGAGACCGCCGGGGAGGGTCAACCCCGCCGCAGCGCCCTGGGAGAGAAACGCCAGCAGCAGGCTAAACACTAGCAGCAGCAGCACGTCCGACAGGGCACTCCCCGTCAAAATGGCATCGGGAATGCCCTTTTGTACGCCCCAGCCCAGACTTTTTAACCGCAGCATTCCGGGTACGATGACGGCAGGCGACTCTGCACCGATGATGCAGCCCAGAAGAAGCCCTGTGGCAAAGTCGAACCCCAGCAGCCAGATTGCGCCGAGGGCGATCGCCACCGCCTCCAAGGCTGCTGGCAGAAACCCTAGTCGCAGCGCCACCGTCCCCTGCTGCGCCAGTTTTTCTCGATCTAACCCCAGCCCCGCCTTCATCAAAATCACCATCACGGCGATCGTCCGCAACACGCCTGCTGACTCCAGTAGCTCTGGCGCGAGGGTCTGCGTCACTTGGGGGCCCAGCACGATGCCCGCCAGCACCATGCCCACCAGTGCAGGTAATTTCAATCGTCGCGCCAGTTGTCCGGCAAAGAAGCCGATGAGGAGAGTCCAGAGGAGGCTTGGTAGCATTTTGGGTCTTGGGTCTTGGGTCTTGGGTTTTGGGTTTTGGGTTTTGGGCTTTGTAAAATTGCGCTACGCAAAATTGCGCTACTTTCTACTCCGCGTGATTTCTACCGCGACTTGTCCTGTAAAGTCGGGAATCGGCGGGTTGACCTTGGTCAGGCGCACGGTGACTTGTTCAACCTGGCCGCTGGAGAGCATGATTTGGGCGATCGCCCCGGCCAGTCGCTCGATCAGGCGAAACCGTTCGGTGCGAATGAGTTGGAGAACGGTGGCCACATTGTTGCGGTAGTCGTAGGTGTCTTCTAGGCGATCGCTCTCTGCTGCTTTGGACAGATCAACCCACAGGGTCAAGTCCACCTGAAACCATTGCCCCAAGACCTGCTCTGCCTCCAGATAGCCTGAATAGCCAAAGGCCCGCAGCCCGGTTAAATAAATGCAATCTGCCATTAATCCGCAATTCATTTAATTCGACAAAGCCTGATCCGCCCAACAGGCCCAGCAGGCGGTAATGTCCATTCTCCTGGGTGGCACGACGAAGGGAGTTTCTGGACGCTCAGCAGGCGCTAATCTGGCAATCCAAAATCGCAAACCCGAAATCGAGACAGAACCTACGCACTTGCGATAAGTTTGCTGGGCTTTGGACGATTTCTCGTGGGCACAGCCTTCGAGAAATCGTCCAGATGCGTAAGTCCTACGAGAATTAACAAAATTAACAATAAGCCACAATAAGCCAACTGTACGCTAAATCGCATCATCCAAGCAGCAGAAGCGTATCAGGAATTCTGTCATCTCCTATCAGGTCGGCTTTCTGTTCTGCTGCCCGCTGTTTTTGTTTTGTAGGGCAGAACCACTGCTCTTGACTCCTGCTCTTTCTAAGGTCAATCCGTTGGCGCAGCCCAGCTTAGGCGTTCTAAAAAACCTCAAACGGCTATCTCTGATTGCCTTCCAAAACTTCCATCACGTCCTGAATGGAGCAGCCCAGCACCCGCGCCAAGGGCACCAGCATCGAGCCGTCTATGTCGCCCATCGACAGCGCTTCCAGCTTTTCTTTGGGCAGTCGATAGGAATCGCAAAACCGTTCAAATTCGGCATCGGTTACGCCTAGCTCGTCTTGTCGCTGCTTTAGCCAGCGGGCGATCGCCCCCACGCCCGACCGAGGCTGCGTCGCCCTTGCCAGATACTTGTTCACCAGTTCCTCAATCTCGCTGTTGCCGCCGCCCGCACGACTCACCAGGTCATAGCACGCCAGCCGCAGCGCCCTGCGAGCGCGATATTCTTCGTTCAAGATATTGGCAACGCGGATTGCGATATCGGGCTTCAGAAAGCCCACCAGTTCGTCGTCGTAGTGCAGCGGCACCAAGGCATCGTTGGGACGAATTTCCCAGGCGGGCGTGTCGTCAGGTAGAGGCATAGGGACGGGTTCCGAAAGGGCGAGTTCCGCAAGGGGATCTGAAGATTTCTGAACGGGGAAGGGGGCGATCGCCCACCCTAAACTTGGATCTTAGACTTGGATCTTAATTCAATCCGCACCATCAATCCGAATTGGCTTCCAGACAGTTCCCGCGAATTCCTGATTGACCACAGTTGATGGTTCCAGATCGAGGATTCGAGTCGAGGATTCGAGTTTGCTTCCGAACGGATTCCGAATGGATTCAGATTCATTTTCCAAATTCATTCCAGGTTTGTCTCCAAATCCATCCTGATGCGTGTCGTCATTTCCGTAAAAGTCATTGGTAGATGCACCCTGATTCAATAACCTCCGGTTTCGCGGCCGGAGGTTTTTTTTGCGCCTGACAAGCTTGTGGGAAAGCCACCGTGGGACAATAGAACCGCTGCGTTTGGAAGCCTCCATGCTAAAGCGATGGATTGTCATGGTGCTGGTCGCGATTGGTCTGACGATGCAGGGCTGCACGTCCGTCACGGCGGCGCTCGATCGCTATGTAGATAGCACCGAGGGCTATGAGTTTCTCTATCTCAACAGTTGGGTGCCCGTCACGGTGAAGGACGGCCCCCAGCTCGTGCTACATGACCTGATCGAAAGCACCGAAAATGTCAGCGTGATCATCAGCCCCGTGCCCGACGACAAAACGCTGGAAGACCTGGGCAGCCCCAGTGAGGTGGGCTATAAGCTGTGGAAAAACGCGCTGCAACCCAACCCGGCCGGGCGACGCGCCGAGCTAATCAGCGCCGAATCGCACGATGTAAACGGGCAAACCTATTATTTGCTGGAATTTGCCGTGGACGCGCCCGATTTGCAGCGCCATAACCTGGCCAGCGTAGCGGTGCGCCGGGGCAATCTGTACACCTTCAACCTATCCACCACAGGACGGCGCTGGGCCCAGGCTGAGAAGACGTTTCGGACGATTGTGGAGTCGTTTTCGGTAAGCTAGTGATGAGCTAGCCCATTGCGCGAACCTGTCCCTCAGCCCCAAAAACCGGAGCTAACCAGTTCGCCATTGTTCCAGGCTTGTCCCTGCTGGCGCTGCTGGAGGCGCGATCGCCACTGGCGAATCTGCTGGGCGGTCTGGGCAAAGGGCGAAAACCGGGGCGCAGATTCAACGACCGCTTCCGCAGCCCCCGAAGCCGACAGGCGGCGGTTGACGTTCATACAGTCGGCCAGGTTGTCTAGGTATGGCTCCAGGTCAAGCGCTCGCTGCACCTGCTCGACCGACGTATAGCGATCGCGCAGCGACACCCGCAGCAGCTTAGCCAGAATTTTGCCAAAGTGGTCGCTGACGTAAACGTAGTCTTCCCAGAGCATTTCGCCCGTATAAGCGTCATACTCAAACTCCATTGGCGGCTTGCCCGTCAGCATATACAGGCAGGTCACGCCGACCGCGTATAGGTCGCTGGCGTAGGTGGGGCGCAGGGCAAGCTGCTCTGGCGGCGCAAAACCCACCGTGCCCACAAACTGCGTCGTTGCGGTTTTGTGGGTGGTTTCGCCAGCTTCCACCATCCGCTCTTTTACTGCGCCAAAATCAATCAGCACTAGCCGCCCGTCGTCTTCGCAGCGGATCAGGTTGGGCGGCTTGATGTCGCGATGGATCACCTGCTGCTGGTGGACGTAGCCCAGAATCGGCAGCAGTTCTCGCAAAAAGTGCTTGACGGCTAGTTCCGAAAAGGGGCCGTTTTGCTTGACCTGCTTCGCTAGGGTATATCCCCGCACGTATTCCTGCACCAGGTAAAACTCACCTTCTACCTGAAAGTAATCCAGCAGGCGAGGAATACTCGCATGGCTGCCCAACTGGCTAAGGGTCTTGGCTTCCCGCTCGAACCGTTCAGAGGCCCGCTTTAGCACGGCGGGATTGTCCATCTTGGGGCAAAGCTGCTTGATAACGCAGAGGGGGCTACCGGGCAGCGACACGTCTCGCGCCAAGAAGGTGATGCCAAAGCCGCCCCGTCCGAGGGCCTTCAGCACCTGATAGCGATCGCGAAACAGTTGGTTATTTTGGCAAAGCTGGCCGGGCTGAGTTAGCAGTTGCCGGGAGGATCGGGCTGCATTTAGGGGGGTGGTGGAGGACGCCATCATTAAGTTTGAGATATGAAGTCAAAATTAAAGAAGCCAGCGCTGATCCGAAAAATCCCTGAGTCCGAGCCAGACGGTTCTGATCCCTGCGCCAACGAAACGCACGAGCGGACTCTCCAACTGTCTGGAGCAGCGTTCGCTGCCCTTCACAACCTACCCAGTAGCATAAACCAATTTAGGAAACTCTGTGGATTTTCAAGGGATTTGCCCATCTCCAGATAGGCTTGGCATTCCTGATGCTCCCATCACATTTCCAATAGATTTCCAACCTTGGGATGATTCTGGTTTTAAACTGCATTCCCTCATTCTGGATAGGGGCTATACCCAAGCTTCATCTACTTAAAGCCCTAGTAAAATTCTGACCCGCCTTGCCGGATAAAGCTTGCGTGGATTTGGGGAAATTCGTCCCGCAGCCCGGAGAGGTTGGCAGGCAAGGCAAAGCGCGAATCCTAAGGGGCAAATTGTGAAGTCAAATTATGAAGGCAACCTGGTAAAGCAAGAAGGGGTTGGGGATGCGAGGCAAACGGTCAGACGCGGCCTGATCATGGCTCGATGCCTGAGACGCAGAGTGAGGTGAGAGCAAGGTGAACTCAGATCATGGGCGAATGACAGGCAGATCACGAGCAAAGGGGGCTAGAAATTTATTCTGGTGTGGGCGATCGCCACCCGGAGGCTTCCTCGCCAGCCCTGGGCAAATTTCGCGATTATTGCGAAGTCCACAGTTCCTGACGATATCGCGATCTAAAAGTGCTAAGGTTTTAGCATTCGAGTGTGTGTAATTCCACAAAGCGCAACTATTATGACCAAAGGACAGGGATTCGGCGGCTTTGGACTCGGCAAAATGAAAGAGCTGACCGAAGCGTTCAAAAAAGCTCAACAGGTGCAGGAGGGTGCAAAGCGCCTGCAAGAAGAGCTAGAAGTCATGGAAATTGAAGGCGAAGCAGGCGGCGGGCTGGTGAAGGTGGTGCTGAGCGGCAACCAAGAGCCTCGCCGGGTCGAGATTACGCAAGACGCAATGGGCGAGGGCCCAGAGGTGCTGGCCGATCTGGTGCTGGCGGCGGCCAAAGATGCCTACAACAAGTCCACCGCCACCATGCGTGAGCGAATGGAAGAATTAACAGGCGGGCTGAATCTGCCTGGGCTGGGCTAGTCTAGCGGAAACTCGCAGCCGAGGTTTCAGGCTCAAGGGGTTGGGTCTTTGGGTTTTGAGTGTCTGTAGCTCTCAACAGATCTAAATCTCAGCGATTCTGAGTCTTTGTAATTTTGATTTGTAATTCTGAGAAGAGGCGCGGTTCGAGGCTGCGTCTCTTTTGTCGTTCCAAGGTGCGTTAGTGCGTGGGGAGGGGGCGATCGCCCTTCCCTCTGCCTGTTTTCAACTTTCTGCAAAACGCCCTGGGACAGTCTTGTAACAAAATTCCTACAAAATTCCCGCCGACTCGTACAGCCGCCGCACCAGCGCCATAATCTTGTCGCCATACTGCGGGTCGGCGGACCAGCGCCCGCTGAGCTGCCCCACCAGCGGCGCAACCCCCCGCGCCACAAATCGAAAGCGCGGATCGACTAGCCCCTGCACCAGCGGAGCCGTGCTGCCGTAGGCCTTGAGGTGCTGAATGTGGGCCCGCACGCCAATGCGAGCGCTGGGAAAAGACGCACCGCTGGGGCTGCCCGCCGCGTCGCCCAACCCGCCAAAGTTGTTTTGTCCTGGCTGGATTGTGCCGCCAAATTGCAAAAAGCTCGTCTCGACGCACATCTGGCAAAAGGCGAGGTCATAGTTCACGCCCTCCACGCTGCCCTCTTCGCGGTAGAGGCGCGGCAAGTCAGGAAACTGGTTCAGCCCGGCCTCGTTATTATTCTTCAAGAACATCCGCAGTTGCAGTTCTGAGGTCTGCCCAAGGCCCATAATCCGGTCGATTTGCCCCGGACAGATGCCAGAGTTTTGCAAGATCACGGTGCGCGTGGCCGCGTCCCAGGTGACAGACACATTAAAGGGTCGCAGTTCCACCGCCCGCACGTAGACGATATTGCGATAGGTGACACGCCGAATGTCGGGCGACTGGCTGATATCAATGCCGAGGCGATCGACCAGATCGGCGGGAATAAAGGCATTGCCGTTGACGATAATGCCGCGCTCGTCATACAGTCCGCCGTTGATATTGATACTGATGCTGGGGTAGGTTTCGCCGCCGGGGTCGGGGGGCAGACCCGCCACGGCCCGGCTCCAGGACGAAAGTCCGTCGGCAATGCCTAGCGCCAGGTCGCGCCGCTGGTTTTGCAAAATGCTGCGGTCTTCTGGACTCGTGAGAAATCCGACATTCATCAGCAGTGAGGGAACGATCAACTGGCGGCAGAAGGCAAGGCTGCCTGTCCCTGAGTCGGTGTCGGGCTTTGCGCCGCGATTGGGCAGTTGGGGAACGCGCCGCAGCAGCGCCAGCAGCAGCAGTTCCGCATGGGCTTTGCGCTGGCTGTTGGTGGGGATGTAGAACACGGTTGCGCCGCGCACGGAGGGGTTGGGGGAGGCATCGGCGTGGATTTCCAGCGCCACATCCAGGTTTTGCGCCCGCGCGTTGATCCATGCGAGGGTCTGGGCCATGCTCAGGTCGTCCGGCACGGACAGCACCTCCAGCCCCCGCGCCCGCAGTTCGGCCACAATCAGGTCGCGGGTCAGGATCATCTCCCGCGCCTCCGTTGTGCCTGCTACCACAATGCCGGGGTCGATGCCCGCGCCTTCTGTGCCGCCATGCCCCGCAGAGATAAAAATCCGTCCCATCGACTGCTGATCCTCGTTTGCGTGCCCGTTTCCAATTTGGCGGCGATCGCCCCTTGCACTCTAGACCCTGGAGACAGGGCGATCGCGCTACCCGTAAGACTAGCTAAATTCCGCACCCTTGGCGCAGGTTTATTGACCGCAATGCCCCCGGCCATTCGGCGACAGAAATATTAGAAAAATTAGAAAACGCAGTGTGCAACTCTGCTGATCCCCCTCACCCTTTTCTGGGATGCCGGAGGCTTTAAGCCCTCTCCCAGAGCAGAAGAGGGACTTCAAGCCTCTTTTGCTCCCCTTCTCCCAACCTGGGAGAAGGGGTTGGAGGATGAGGGCAGATTGAGAATTGCACATCGCGTTACCCGTGCAAGTTTGTAGAAAAGCGTCAGAATAAAGGATACGCCCTTGCCCCCTCCAGCCGCATGGTTACGCCGCGCCTCCACCCCGACACCATCGAAGACGTGAAGCAGCGGGTCGATATCGTCGATATCGTGTCCGAGCATGTGGTGCTAAAAAAGCAGGGCAAAGATTTCACCGGCCTGTGTCCGTTCCACGATGACAAATCGCCCAGCTTTTCCGTCAGCCCCAGCAAGCAGTTCTACTACTGCTTTAGCTGCGGAGCCGGGGGCAACGCCATCAAGTTTTTGATGGAGATTGGCAAGCAGTCTTTTGGGGAGGTGGTGCTGGAGCTGGCGCGGCGCTATCAGGTGCCCGTGAAGACCCTAGAACCGGAGCAGCGGCAGGAATTTCAGCGGCAGTTGTCGCAGCGAGACCAGCTTTACGAAATTCTGGCGGTGACGGCCAAATTTTTTGAACATGCGCTGCACCAGAGCCAGGGGGCGATCGCCCTCGACTATTTGCGAACCAAGCGCAAGCTGTCGCCCGAAATCGTCCAGCAGTTTCAACTGGGCTATGCCCCTGGCGGCTGGCAGACGCTCTACGGCTATCTGGTGGAGCAAAAGCGCTATCCCGTGGAGCGGGTGGAGCAGGCGGGCTTGCTGGTGCCCCGGCAGGGCGGCAGTGGATATTACGACCGATTCCGCGATCGCCTGATGATTCCCATCTGCGACGTGCAGGGGCGCGTCATTGGCTTTGGGGGGCGGGCCCTGGGCGACGAACAGCCCAAGTATCTCAACTCGCCAGAGGGCGACCTGTTCGACAAAGGCAAGACGCTGTATGGGCTGGATCTGGCCAAAGGGGCGATCGCCAAGCGAGACGAGGCGATCGTGGTGGAGGGATACTTTGATGTCATTGCCCTGCACGCCGCAGGCATCACCAACGTCGTCGCGTCGATGGGCACTGCGCTGACCCAGGGGCAGATCAAGCAACTGCTGCGCTATACCGAATCCAAGCGGATTATCTTTAACTTTGACGACGACAAGGCCGGGCAAAAAGCCGCCGACCGGGCCATTGGCGAACTGGCGGATCTGGCCTATCGCGGCGAGGTGCAGGTGCGGATTCTGAACCTGCCGGAGGGCAAAGACCCCGATGAGTTTCTCAAGGCTCACTCCCCGTCTGCCTATCAGGACTTGCTGCAAGACGCGCCGCTGTGGCTCGACTGGCAGATTCAAAAACTCCTGGCCGACAAAGACCTGAGCCAGCCCGACCAGTTTCATGCCAGCACCCAGGCGATCGCCCAACTCTTGGGCAGCCTGCCCAACGCCACCCTCCGCACGCACTACATCCACCGCTGCGCCGAACTGCTGAGCCGGGGCAACGCCCGCCTGGCCGTGCAGCTTGAGCAAGACCTGCGAACCCAGGTGCGGGGGCAGCGCTGGCATGGGCGATCGCAAAAATGGCAAACACCGGGCGATCGCACGCTGCTAGAAGAAGCCGAAGCCCAACTGCTGCGCCTCTATCTACACCAGCCGGAACACCGCGCCGAAATCCGAGCAGCGCTGGAGTCCCGCGATCTGGAATTCAGCATCGCCCACCATCGCCTGCTGTGGCAGCAGATCTTGGCGATTGAGGACTCTGCCGCAGCGCAGGATAGCACAGAGCCGGAGAGCCGGGCAGAGTGGACTACCAGCGCTCAGCCGCCCAACCCCGTCTCTCTCCTCACCCGCCTGCAAGACCACCTTGCCGAACTCCCGGATCAGCACGAAGCCGTTTATTCTCTCTTTCAGCTTGACGAAAAAACGCGACGCGACCTAGCGCGAGCCGCCCTGGTGATTCGCACTGCCACGGCCTGCATGGAGATGGTGATGTGCGAAAAGCGGCGGCGGCACTTCCTCGACCTGTGGAAGAAAACGGACATCACCACGTCGCCAGAGTTGGGGCAATATTATCAGCAGCAGCTTTATCTGGAAGATCAGCGCATTAAGGTGCTGGAACAGGAGCAGCGCAACACCACCTTTGCCGATTTGGCCCAAACTCCGTGGGTCGGGGTTGGCCTCATAGAGTGATGGGGGATTCTCCTAACACCCTATCTACTACCGATCTTATCCACTACCTAGCTGCTACCTAGCACTACCTATCTACTGCGCCGAG
Organism: Thermoleptolyngbya sp. M55_K2018_002; assembly: GCF_015295965.1. Classification (NCBI taxonomy): domain Bacteria; kingdom Bacillati; phylum Cyanobacteriota; class Cyanophyceae; order Oculatellales; family Oculatellaceae; genus Thermoleptolyngbya; species Thermoleptolyngbya sp. M55_K2018_002. Next base: position 1,813 of record NZ_DVEA01000262.1, on the reverse strand, counting down.
TGGCGTGATCAGTCCATCTAGGCTGACACGATTTTTCGTCTGGCGATAGCTGTTCAGTCCGTCTTCGCCTTTCTGGCTGGCCCAGTCTACGAGTTCATTGCGCTGCCCTTCGTAGCCAAAGCGGGGAACCCCCATGCCGCAGGAGGTCTGAACTTTGGCGACCTCAATATGGAGGATTTGTCGAGCGCCGGACAGCGGCGGGAACAGTGGGTAAAGCGTGTCCCATTCGGGAGATTGGGGCAAAACCGTCGTGCCCTGGCCGTAAATCCGCAGAATCAGCGGCGGCCCCTGAAAGGCGCAGAACATCAGGGTAATACGACCATTTTCCTGGACATGGGCAGAGGTTTCATTGCCGCTGCCTGTGAGATCCAGGTAGGCGACCCGATGGGGCGACAAAACGCGAAAGCTGTCGAGTCCTTTGGGAGACAGGTTAATATGCCCTTCGGCGCTAAGCGGGGCAGTCGCCACGAAGAAGATTTGCTGCTGGGCAATAAAGTCCTGGAGTTTGGGCGTGAGGGAGTCGTATTGCTGGGCCATGGGAGTGGGGGCGATCGCCCGGATTACAAGAGAACGGCAGCCATCCTACCGCATTCCCACATGGCCGCGCCCCGCCCTCTTGGGGCATTTGCTTAAAACACAGTCATTGAAACGCACAGTTATTGAACCTATTGATATTGAACCTATTGAAACGCACCGTCTAGGACAGCACTCCCGAATTTTTCAGATAGGAATATACCTGCGATAGCACTTGTCGCGCTGGATTGAACGTGATTTTTTTCACCGCGTCATGGTAAGTCAGCCAGGCATAGTCTTTGATTTCTTTTGCCTGACAGGTGACGATTTCCGACTTTACCAGCGCAGGGAAGTAGGTCACGGTCTTGTCGATGGGCTTTTTGTCACGCATGAAGCGGTAGCGTTCCATAAAAGCGTCTTCGCTAAGCAGGTCGTAGGCGGTGATGCCCGTCTCTTCTTCAAACTCGCGGCAGGCAGCGGCGATCGCCGTTTCGCCAGGGTCGGCGTGTCCTTTGGGAAAGCCCCAATGCCCAGCGTGGTGCTGAATCAGCAAAAACTTGTCGCCGTCCTCCTGGCGCAAAATAGGCACAATGCCAAAAGCCTCGTCTTTCATAGCAAGTTCAGTCGTGTGGGAGTCAAGCCTGGCCGTTTGTCCAGAATGCTTGCATCACAGTGTAATCGATGCGGATTCTAGGATGTCGTATCTTGCGACAGAAAAATGCGCGGCGATGCAGGGGAGGTCACCCGCTTCCCCCCTTGCCCCGCCAACGGGTCACATCACGCTAGCACTGGACTGATCTCGACTAGAGGCTATTCTCTGGCAACGGTTATTTTCTGATAGCGGGCGATCGCAACGCCTGCACTGCCTGCACCACCGCCGCGCCTGCCTGCTCGATCTCCGTTTCCGTGGTAAAGCGACCAATGCCAAACCGCAGCGACGCAAAGGCCAAATCGGGCGATCGCCCAATCGCCGTCAGCACATGGGAGGGCGCGATTTTTGTGGAGCTACAGGCCGCACCGGAAGAAACTGCGATTTGCGACTGCAACGCCAGCAGCAGCGCCTGTCCGTCTACGCCTTCAAGGCTTAGATTCAGGTTGCCCGGAAGCCGCTGGGTGGGGTGGCCGTTGAGATACACGCCGCCCAGGGGTTGAATGTAGGAAAAGAGGCGATCGCGCATTTCCGTCACTCTGGCCGACTCCGCTTCCCGACTCTCCAGCGCCAGTTCCACCGCCTTGGCAAAGCCCACAATCTGCGGCACATACAGCGTCCCCGACCGCATCCCCCGCTCATGCCCGCCGC
>NZ_DVEA01000101.1:0-5731 GCF_015295965.1 Thermoleptolyngbya sp. M55_K2018_002 | reverse complement strand
GGTGACAGACGCACTGCGGTGCTTCAGGACTCGCCACACCACTCAAGCAATACTCATCCCAGAACAGCGAGGTGTCCAAACTCAGGTACAGGCACGCTTCAGCCCAATCCGCTAACGCTGCCTGAATCAACGGCTTATACAGTGGGTGAACGTTCAGACGACTGTTGTGCAGCCAACGACTGAGCCGTCGTTGTTTGCTTTGCACCTGCACGCCTCGACAGGGGACATAGGGCAGCCACCGCGTCAGGTTGACCTCTCCACGCTGGAGTAAGGCGATGACCATCCACAGGCAGGTCGTCAGATGCCCACGATGCGCCCAGGGTAACGATTGACCCAGCCAAGTGTTCAAGGCATTGTAGAGAGGGGAGTTCACAACATCTATGCTTAGAACGCTGGCTCCCCTCTCTCTCCTTGGATCTCTGAAACTACCGCACCGCAAGCTGTCTAGCAGCTTCTAGACAACTTTTGTCAGTCAACCAAGTTCTGCTTGCCACTGTAGTAACGTTTCTGTTTTTTTAGACGTTCAATTTCAACTTCACCTGCGTCTACGATAAACACCTTCCATTCCCATCCAGGCTGGTACAACTGCCGTTGGCTGGGCAAACGAAACTTGCCGCACTTGATCAAGAGGTCTTCCACTTTCCTGATAATGCGTCCGACTGTGGTTTCATGCAGTCCCCAACTTGCGCCAATGTGAAACTGGCTGCGGTATTCCCGCCAATATTCCAATGCCACTCGCAATTGGTCTTCCACGCTCAGTTTGTTTTGTCCGCCCCGCTTTCCCTGTCGTTCTAGTTGGGGACGGAACACATCGACTTGGCGGCAGCTTCGTTGCTGCTGCCGCTGGCGATCGCGGTCGCGACTTGGAGGCGTTGGTCTTTCGTGTATCCAGACATAAGGCTCAAAACCTGGTAGTTTGCGGCATTTGGCGGAAGTGAGGGCGCTTCGGGCAGCGTGGCTTGATCCGCAGGGCGCGTTCCTCGACCGCAACGGTGTAGTCAGCGCGGCGGAATTGGGCGATCGCTCTGCGGACTTCGGGCGGCAGTTGATTAGACATTAACCTTCTCTTTAGTTTGCCCAGCAGGGGCGATCGGGTTCGTCAGCAGTGCGGTGCTGCACCAGAATTTGTGCGTGTCTTTCCCGCTCTGCGCTCTGACCAAGCAGAATGCAGCGCGGCATTTCAAAACGGTGATGGCTTTTTCGCCTAATTGATATTTGTCGCCGGGGCGTGGCATGGCAGCAGGGCGTAATTGGGGCTGCCCGCTGGGGTTTGCTCGATTTTAGCCTAGCGGTCGAAAGGGCGATCGCCCCTGTTTTTTGCTGCAAGGTTAGCCAGTGTTAGCCACATGAGCCAGTTTGTTAGCCAGTTGTTAGCCACCTTCAAAACTGGCTAACAACTTCAAACCCTTTATTTTCAAGGCTTTCACTCTCCAGAGTTAGCAACATGAGCCAGTTTTACCAATAAATGAAAAAATCAAAAAGCAAAAAGAGAGTGTAGACCGTAAAACGGTCATAGTTTTGGTCTAAATCTGTGATGAATTTCCTAAAACTGCCTGAAATCAATGGCTTTCGATTTCGGCTCTAGGAGTCGAGCCGCGCCAGTCCCGTAAGGCTAAAAAGCCTCCACGCCAAGTTTCTAGACACGTTTCCCAGACAGGTTTTCTAGGAAAAACTTCCCAGGTACGTCCTTGCTGGCTCACTCCTGAGCCTCAATCTCTAGCGTGGTATGGAGTTCTGAGCTTGCGCCGATGCCTGTTTTGAGCGTGCCGCTGAGGGGGGCTGCATCCCGGTAGCTGGAGCTGGCCACTAGGGCAATGTAGCGATCGCCCACTGCCAGATTCTGCGTTGGGTCATAGCCGCGCCAGCCCGCGCCAGGGAGGTACACTTCTGCCCAGGCGTGCAGTTCGGGATCGTTGCCTGCGTCGGCTTCCTGATAGCCGCTAACGAACCGCGCCGCCAGCCCCACAGCCCGACACACTTCCGTAAATAGCACCGTCAGGTCGCGGCAAGACCCCGCCTCTTTGCCCCAGGTGACGCTCGGCGGAAACGGCTCGCCCGTCTCGCGGATGATGTGGCGACAGTTGGCATGAATTTGCTGGTTCAACTGCCAAAGGAAGGTGACGGGGTTTCCGTCCGTTTGCAGCCACAGGTCGTTGGCCAACTGGAGGGCGATCGGGTCAAGGGCGGGCAGTCCAGCCGCCGAGGTAGCCAGATAGGGCTGAAGCTGTCGATACAGCGAAATGGGATAGTCGATGGGCAGGCGGCTGGCCCAAGGTTCCAGCAAAAAGTCAAAGGGATTGGTGCGAAAGGTTTCCACCTCCGAAATCGTCGTCATCTGAAACTGCTCCAGCGGTTCATCGCCAAACGTCAGCTTGAGGACGCTATTTCCCTCCAAATCCAGGTTCTCGGCTACGCGCTCTGGCACTGGCTCTACCGTCAGCGAAAAGTTGTGCAAGATCTGCGTCACATCGCTGCGGGGCCGCAGCCGAACCCAATGCGGGGCAAGCGTTACCGGGCGATCATATCGATAAGTTGTCGTGTGGCGAATCCAATAGCGCATGGCGGCGAGCGAGGAGTTAGGACTGGCGGAATGCTGTTATCGAAGCCTGGATGATTGGGACTTTGCTGTGACTTTGATGACGCTTTGGCTGTGGGTTCGGCTGGATTTTTCCAGATTGGTCGGGGGGATACGGCAATTTCGCCTCCAAGGCTCCCAATCTCCGATCGTAGCGATGGGCAGAATCGTCCAAAATATAACTGAAGAATTTCTTTTCTGCTGTGACTCAGTTTCCGCCTCGCGACTCATCTGCTGCACCGCCCTCTGGCTTGATTCCCTTGGGAATGCAGGATACACATTTTCAGCGGGCGCGGGCCAGCCTGCGGCAAGCCATCGGACGCTATACCCAAAAGGCGCGATCGCCCCGACGAGGCGCAGGAGATGTGGAGCTTCAGGCCTCCCTCAAAACCGATTTGAACCAGCTTTCAGCGGCGCTGGACAAGCTGAATTGCAGCCTGCTAAGGATTGCAGTGTTTGGTCTGGTGAGCCGGGGCAAGTCAGCGGTGATTAACGGACTCATCGGGCAAAAGCTATTGCCGACCGGGCCGATCAACGGCGTGACCCAGTATCCCCGCTCGGTCTACTGGGCGCTGCCGGAGAGCGACCTGCGGGTGGAACTCATCGACACGCCAGGGCTGGATGAGGTGGGCGGGCAGACGCGGGCCGAGATGGCGCGGGACGTGGCTAATCAAGCCGACTTGATTTTGTTTGTGATTGCGGGCGATATCACGCGCACTGAGTATCAGGCATTGGCAGAATTGCAGGCAGCCCATAAGCCAATGCTGCTGGTGTTTAACAAGGCTGATCTGTATCCTGACCAGGATCGGGACGCGATTTACCAGAAGTTGCAAATGTTGTTTGCGGAAGGGGGCGATCGCGGTCGGCCGTTTCTCATGCCAGAGGACGTGGTGCGCGTGTCGGCGGAGCCTGCACGGGTGCAGGTGCGGGTGGAATGGCCCGACGGCAGTGTGACGCACGAATGGGAATCGCCGCCGCCCCAAATGGAAGAACTGCGGGCGCTGCTGGTGGACATTATCCAAAAGGAAGGCAAGTCGCTGCTGGCGCTAAATGCGCTGCGGCAGGCGCGAGAAACGGAGCAGGGCATCGCCCGCAAAGCCCTGAAGCTAAACCAGGAGCAGGCGGAGGAGTTGATCTGGAAATTTGCCAAGTGGAAGGCGATCGCCGTCGGCGTGAATCCGATCGCCATTCTCGACCTGATGGGCGGCGCGGTCACCGATCTGGTGATGATCCGCAATCTGGCAAAGCTCTACGGCCTGCCCATGACCAGCTTTGAGGCAGGCAAACTGCTCCAGGCGATTTTGTGGAGTTCGGGCAGTCTGCTGCTGGGTGAAGTGGGCAGCGGCTTGCTCTTGGGGGCGGGCAAGAGTGCGTCGGCGGTGGGCGCGATGTTCGACAGCGTTGGGGGTCTAATGGCCTACGGCAGTGCAGCGGTGGCTCAGGGGGCGATCGCTGGATACGGTTCCTACCGCGTAGGCAAGGCTGCCCAGGCCTACCTGGAACGCGGCTGTACTTGGGGGCCGGACGGGCCCAACACGGTAATTCAGGACATCCTCAGCCAGGTAGACGAAGATACAGTCATGTACCGACTCCAGCGGGAATTGGGCGGATAGCAAAAAACTAGGAAAAAAGTAAGAAAAGCGTAAAAAACGCCCCCCGCAATCGCAGAGGGCGCTTACAAAGTTCAGCAACTAGTCAGCAACTAATTGCCAATACCAGTCGGCAGACTAGTCGATGTCCGGCATTGCCAACACTGGCTCAGACTCGCGGTCGATACCCTTCTCGAAGCCAGCCGCCGCAGCACGGGCGCGACCCGCATGCCACAGGTGACCCACCAGGAAGAAGAACGCCAGCACAAAGTGAGACGTTGCCAGCCAGGCGCGAGGCGACACAAAGTTCACCGAGTTAATTTCGGTCGCCACACCACCCACAGAGTTCAGGGAACCCAGCGGCGCGTGGGTCATGTACTCAGCCGCGCGGCGAGCTTGCCAGGGCTGAATGTCATTCTTGATCTTGTCCAGATCCAGACCATTGGGGCCACGCAGCGGCTCCAGCCAGGGGCCCTGGAAGTCCCAGAAGCGCATGGTTTCACCGCCGAAGATGATTTCACCCGTCGGAGAGCGCATCAGGTACTTACCCAGACCCGTGGGGCCCTGAGCAGAACCCACGTTTGCACCCAAGCGCTGGTCACGGATCAGGAAGGTGAGAGCTTGAGCCTGCGACGCTTCAGGGCCAGTGGGGCCGAAGAACTCGCTAGGATAAACCGTGTTGTTGTACCAAACCATCGTGGAAGCCACAAAGCCCATCAGCGAAAGAGCACCTAGGCTATAGGAAAGGTAAGCTTCACCCGACCAGATAAAGGCACGGCGCACCCAGCCGAACGGCTTGGTCAGGATGTGCCACACACCACCTGCGATGCAGATGAAGCCGACCCAGATGTGGCCGCCGATCACGTCTTCCATGTTGTTGACGCTGACGATCCAGCCTTCGCCGCCAAAGGGAGACTTCAGCAGGTAGCCAAAAATCGTCACTGGGTTCAGCGTCGGGTTGGTGATAACGCGAACGTCACCACCACCCGGTGCCCAGGTGTCATACACACCACCGAAGAACATAGCCTTAAACACCAGCAGGAAGGCACCCAGACCCAGCAGGATCAGGTGATACCCGATGATGTTCGTCATCTGGTTCTTGTCTTTCCAGTCGTAGCCAAAGAAGGAAGAGTATTCTTCCAACGTTTCGGGGCCACGAACGGCATGATAAATCCCGCCCAGACCCAGAACAGCAGAGGAAATCAGGTGCAGCACACCCACCACAAAGTAGGGGAAGGTATCCAGCACTTCACCGCCAGGGCCCACGCCCCAACCCAGCGTTGCCAGGTGAGGCAGCAGAATTAGCCCTTGCTCATACATGGGCTTCTCAGGCACAAAGTGAGCCACTTCAAACAGCGTCATCGCGCCTGCCCAGAAGACAATCAGACCAGCGTGGGCAACATGAGCGCCCAACAGCTTTCCAGAAAGGTTGATAAGACGGGCGTTGCCAGCCCACCAGGCAAACCCGGAGGATTCCTGGTCGCGGTTTCCGGCAACCATTGAGTTACTAGAGAGCGTTACCACGGGGCAGTACCTCTTCAGGGAATACAAAGTTTTCGTGAGGCTG
>NZ_DVEA01000349.1:0-5847 GCF_015295965.1 Thermoleptolyngbya sp. M55_K2018_002 | reverse complement strand
CCTGCCGCACCAGCCCCATCTCATCGAGGATCTGCGCCGCCCGCCGCTCCGCCGTTTCGATAATTTCCTGAGCGTATTGCTCCGCCTCCAGCAAAATCTCTTCCTTGTGCTGGAGCAGCTTTTTCGCCTCTTCAAACGCCGGATGCAGATTCACCTGCACCAGCTCCAGCTGATCCAGCACCTGATCCTCGTTGATCAACGTCCGATTGATAATCGGCAACCGCGACCCTTCCAGGATCATCTCTTCCAGCTTGGCCAGTTCGCGCTGGATATCTACTCCACCGACTCGGCTCGCCTCTCCGTTGAGGCCGGCGTTGGTGCTGGTTCCGTTGCGGTCTGGGGCGATGCGGTTGGGAGAGTCTTGGCGTAGCATTGGCAGATATCTAACGCGACGGCTGGAGGGACGAGATGATCAACGGGTCCGCCAAATTTGGCGATTTCTTTGACTAGGCTGCTGCTCAAAAAACTATACTCGCTCGAAGTCGCCAGGAAGAAAGTTTCGATATCCTCAGCCAGGGTTTTGTTGGTGTGGGCCATTTGCAGCTCTTTCTCAAAATCGGAGAGAACGCGCAGCCCCCGCAGCAAAACCTTTGCTCCCTGCATTCTGGCATAGGTCACGGTCAATCCATCAAATGTATCAACTTCGACATTTGGCAAGTGCTGAGTCGCCTGCTGAATCTGCGCCACGCGCTGGTGAACCGGAAACAGCGGCGTTTTAGTGGGATTTCGCATCACAACGACAATCAGCCGACCAAACAGCCGACTGCCCCGCTCGATAATATCGAGATGCCCCAGAGTAATGGGATCGAAGCTACCAGGATAAACCGCTATCACAGGATTGTGTAGTCAGATTTTAAGGATTGATGGCAAAGGTGACGACGCGGGCAGGACGCAAGTTTTATCAAAATCAGTGAAACCAAATCAGCGAAACCAGTATCGAATAGAACTGAGCAGATTGGGCAGCTTGATAGGCCTGGTGTGAGGACTAAGTTGGGACTGAGATTAAGTTGGGACTGAGACTAAGTTGGGACTAAGCAGATATCCACAATAGTTTGCAGGACGGTTTGGAGGACTTGTAGCGCCAGCGTAATGCATCAAAGCCTTGCGAGGCAGTAGTGTGTTGCGGCGATGCCTAACAGCACTCTACAGAGTACGGCCTGTGCGGTCTATCTATGTCTCCCAACTCAACAGGACTGATTCAATCGGGTTGATTGCGTGGAATGCACTCAATACGGTTGATGCACCAAGTCATGCAAATGATAGATGCCCAGATATTATACGGCGAAGCTTTCTAGAAGCTAACCGGAAAATTTCACCTAAAGTTTTGCAATGATTTTGCGAGGATCTGATGAGAAATTGTCAGAAATCGTTCATTAACTTAGCAAATCTGGCGATCCCGAACGCAGCATCAGCCGCAGCACCGACAACCCCAAGATAATCAGGAACAGCACTAACCCTATCGTACAGGCGTAGCTTAACTCCAGATCCTGAAACGCCCGCTCGTATACGTAGTAAACCATTGTTTTGGAACTATTGCGCGGGCCGCCCTGCGTCATCACAAACACCTCCTCAAACACCTTGGTCGCTGAAATGGCAGAAATTACCGCCACCAGCAGCAAGTAGGGACGCATCAGCGGCACGGTGATATCCCAGTGCTTTTTCCAGCCTGTGGAGCCATCGATCGCCCCTGCTTCGTACAAGTCTGCTGGAATCGCTTGCAGCCCCGCCAGGTAAATCACCATGTAATAGCCCAGCCCTTTCCAAATCGTTACTGCCATCACGCTGAATAGGGCAAGTTGGGGGCTGGTGAGCCAGGGCACGCCCGTTTCCGATAGCCCCAGCCAGCGCAACAGTTGGTTCAGCAGCCCCGTTTCGGCATAGAGCCAGCGCCAGGCAATGCCCGCCACCACCATCGAAATCACCACAGGCGTATAAAACGCCGCCCGAAACCCGCCAATTCCCGGTAATGCTCGATTGACCAAGATGGCCAGGCCCAGCGGCAGCGTCACCAAGACGGGAACAACGCAAATCAAGTAAAGCAGCGTGTTTCGCAACGTTTGCCAGAAGATGGGGTCGCGGACGAGGCGCTGGAAATTTGCAGTGCCGACCCAGGTGGGGGGCTGGGTGATGTCAAATTCAAACCGGGTAAAGCTGAGGTAGAAGGCGTTGAGCGCGGGGTAAAAAATCGTCAGCCCCAACACCAGCAGTGCCGGAGCCAGAAACAGGTAGGGTGCAAGCCGTGAAAGCCATACCCTGGTGCGGACTGAGCGGGCAGCCGAGGCGTGTTCGGGAGACAAGGGAGAGGCCATGGGTTTGAGGATCGGGGACGGCCTAGCAAGTGCGTGATACAGAAGGAATCATAACGTTGCTGCGTCGCTGGGCGCACGAGATAGGCGAGATGGCGTGGGAAAAGAGCGGCAGACATCGTTCAGAGAGCGAGGATAGGAGCCAGACACCGACCTCCAGAAAAGCGCACAAAAGCCGAGGCGTTAGATCATTTACGTTTTAAGTACAATTGTACTAAACTAAAGGAACGCAGTTTTTTGGGGCGAGGTTGCTCCGCAACGCTAGCGCGATCGCCACTTTCGCCTATCCCACTGCTGATTGCCCACTGCTGATTGCCCACCGTTTACTGCCCACCCCTTATTGCATTGCACGATCTTGCACTACCTGCTTTTAACTGCACTGCTTTAAGCCCGCTGTAAACCTGCTTCGTTCCAAGCCTGGCCTGAAGTTGGTGTTCTGAATTCCCGAATCGCCTGCGATGCTTCTAATTGCTAATTGTCGGATAGACCGGGCTTCGGGCTTCCCAAACTTCCCTCGCGCTAACGTGCCCTCTGCCAATTCGCCCTATGCAAATTCAGCTTGCCCCCGCTCCGCCCAAAGCAAACGGTTCATCCCCAGCGGCTTCCCCAGCTAATCCGCGTTCTTCAGCGTCGGCTGACCCGGCTCTTTTTAGAGGGCGATCTGTCAGACGGACTAGACGGACTCGCCCCCGATCGTCGGCTGGCTATCCAGCTTGGGGGCGAAGGCTGGCGAAATGGCTGCAACCGCCGAGCGAGCCGCTGTCGTTCTGTGCCGAAGCGGGGGTTTGGCTGGCGGGTGGTGTGCTGTTTCGGGTGGCGACGCACCAAATTCTACTGGCGCTGCCGCAACTTTGGGTTCCTGTGGCGATCGCCCTGCTCACCCCTGCAATCGTGGCAACGGCCCTGTCGCTCCGAGTTCCCCGTCTGTCGCTACTGCTGGGCTATCGCCTCTGTCTGATTGCTGCTGGACTCTTCCTGACCGGATTCTGGCTCTAAGTTAACCCCCTTAACCCCCCTGAATTCCTATGAGCGTACTTCTTGGAGCGGCTTGGCTATTAATTGTGCTGTCTTGCTTCGTGCTAGTTGGCGAAGGAGGAAATGATGAAGCGCCGTAAACCCGAACGCAAAAATCCCTCATCCTATCTGGTCATGGGTGGGTCGCTGCTGATGCTGGCGATGCTGATGACGGATTTGGGCGATCGCCGTCCCAAGCCCGTTAGCAACAAGTGCCTAGAGGTGGTGCAGTCGCAGTCGGTGCTGCACCGCGACAAGCTTTCGCAACTGCTCAGCATTCCCGAACGCAGCAGCCGCGACCAAATCAAAGCTGTGATTAGCGAACCCTATTGTCGGCTGCCGCAGGTGGAGATTCGCGCTGGAGTGCCTGCCGACCGCGAGGCCTATCCGCTGGCGTTTGACCCGCAGACGTGGCTTGTGGTGCTGTATGAGGGCAATGAGTATGCGGGCTATGACTTTGTATTCAAAAAGTAGCGTCTTGAGCGGGCGGCTAGTCCAGCGCGTTTGCAGCAATTGTCGGAGTCGATGTCCTATCTGGGGGGCGATCGCCCTGACGATTCCTCTGGCCGCTTGCGGCATTGCTCAGGAGCCGCCCGCCCTCCGCAGTGTGCCCATTCATCAAACCTGGCAAATTCAACCGGGAAGTGCGATCGCAGGTCATCGCGTGTTGGCGGGGCTGGTCGATATTTCCATCGATCTGGCAGGTCAGCGGGTCTATGCCCCATTTGACGGACAGATGCAGCCAACCGCTGGGGATTGCGTGGTGTTTTCCAGTCCTGAAGTGCCTGCCTATCTGCTGCGGCTGTGTGGGCTGCGGCGGCCTAGTCTGGGCAGCGTGCAAGAAGGGCAAGTGCTAGGGCGTGGCGAGGTGCTGCATTTCGCCACGCTGCGAAAACAGACTGATGGCCGCTGGGCCCTGGTGGAACCGTCGTCCGCACTGCTGACCCGATTGCTGCGATCGCCCTGACTCCTCGCGCCTCCCCCGTACTCTTCCCTGACAGACTAACCCCCAACATGGCAGAACTGGCAATCCTGGGCTACATCGTCGGCGGCTATCCGCTGGAGGAGGCCGACCACTCGCCCGCCCCATCGCTGACGCTGGTTTTAAAGTCGTCGGCTTCCCGGTGGACTGGGTTCAGGGGCCTGCTGGCGGGGTCGATGGCGCTAGTGCTGGCGGGGTCAGTCGTAAACCAGACGGCGATCGCCCTTTCTCCCGATCGGGTGTCGCTGGAGTTTCCTGTTGCTGCTAATTTGCCCGCCACCAGTCCGCTGGCCACTGGCTCACAAGACGCTACAACTGTGGCGTTGGCTTCAGCCTTGCAAAGCGACATTGCCCCCTTTAACAGAGATTACCCCGTTGCCGACCCGCCGCCAATCGCGCCGCTGCCTGTGCCTCCTCAGGCCACCGAGCCGCCCTTGGGAAAGGGGCGAACTGCGGCTCAGCTAAAATTGCCGCCCCCACCGCCCAGCCCGGCCCAGCCCAATCAAGGAAATGCACAAGTCCAGACACAATCTGCGCCACCCTCTGTGGTGTCATCGTTAGGCCAGGCTCCCCCGTCTCAAGACTCGCCCCCTGGTTCTTACTCTGAAGCCCCTGCTTCTATAGCGCTGGCGGGGTCGCCCTCCGCTGCCAAAGACCCGGCACTGAGTTTTGATCTAGAGTTGGTTCCAGCGGCGATCGCCCCTGTTGCAGCGTCGGTCTCTCCAGAAAGTCCAGTTCTCGCAGCGCTGCCCGCCATGCTTCAGGCGGCGTTTGCAGGCGGGGCAGACTCGCTGGTGGCGATCGCCGTAGGCAGCGCCGAGGGCACGCGCACCCCACGCGGCGACTACACAGCCGCCTACCAGGGGCATACCGATCCGGGCAACGGTGTGTGGAACCTGGGCACATTCTCCTATCAGCACGGTGCAACTTCGCCCGCCGAAGCCGACCGCAAGCAAATCCAGCAGCTCCAGCGACAGGCGCGGCAGCTCCAGCAGACCGCTGCCAACCTGGGGCTAGAGCTAAGTCTGGCAGAGCAACTTAACGGCATCGATCTGGCAAATCAATCGCCCCGTGCAGCGCTCAGCCGAGGCGGCTATCTCGATCGGCTTCTGGAAGCTCGTCAGCAGGGGATGACGGGTGAAGCGGCGATTCTGTGGGCCCGCACCCGCGCCTTTCTCGAACCCGACACGCAGCGCTGGAATGCACCGGGGCTGGGCAACACGACCGAAAGTATCACCCGCGACCAGGCCCGCCGGATGGTGGCCGTGCAGCGGGCGATTGCTCTCAATCCTCCGAAAGTCGCATTAACCGGCCCATCGGCTAACTCTGCTACTGCTCTACACGCAGCACAATCCTCGTCTTCGCTATCCGAAATTTCGATCAATCGACCTGTAGCCAAAAACACCGATGAGTCGGTCAGTCGCTTGCTGTCGTTCGACCCGCCGTAATCTTACGTAATCCAGTTGGAAGAGGGTTAGGACTTACGCAGTTGGACGATTTCTCGCAGGCGCAGCCCGCGAGAAATCGTCCAAAGCCCAGACAACT
>NZ_DVEA01000117.1:0-5861 GCF_015295965.1 Thermoleptolyngbya sp. M55_K2018_002 | reverse complement strand
CTCGGTTCTCGGCGACTGGGTTGCCAGAGGGGATATCCCTTCAGCCAGCGGTTGCTCAGCAGGCTTGGAGGAAAGCAGGTTGGCCAGCCCAGTTGCATCTCCGTTCACCGAATGGGTCGGAGCCGCTGCGATCGCCCCTTCTGGAGTGCCCGATGCGGCATCCACCTCAGCGCGGGCGATCGCCCCTGGTGGCAGATCTGGCTTGACTAGGCTCGGTGAGACGGCTCCATCCCCCACAGCCGCAGCGGATGCGTCAACTGGCTCATGGGGCGACTGCTGAACCTGACCTTGGGACGATTGCTCGGAGAGGGGAGCAGTCTGAGCGCGCGCCGCCGGAGCCGCAAGACCTGAAACGGAAGAAATGGCGATCGCCGCCAATACGACAGGAGAAAAACGCATAGGTTTTAACACGTCCACACACCACAGACAGGAAGAACTGAGCAAAACAATCGGCTAGGTCAGCCAGGAACGATTCGGATCAGCGCGACGGCATAGCCCAGTCGAGATAGCCTAGTCGAGACGCAGATCGGGATTGACGAGCCGAGTGCGATTCCCGTAGGGATCGCTTCGCGAATCGCAATTCCGAGCAAACGGAGCAATTTTACAGCATTGGCAACGCCCTTCTAGACGCTTTGTGCCAGAACTCGCTGTAGCACCTGCTGGTACGCAGCCTCCACATCGCCCAAATCGCGTCGAAATCGGTCTTTATCCATCACCCTGCGGTTGGGGTCAGACTCCGCCTGGTTCCACAGACGGCACGTATCGGGACTAATCTCATCCGCCAGCAGCAGCTTGCCTGTTCCATCAACCCCAAACTCCAGTTTGAAGTCCACCAGTGTAATCCCACACTGATTAAAGAACTCAGACAGCACCTGGTTGACCCGCAGCGCCATCTCCCGGAGTTGTTGCACCTGATCGGGCGTGGCCAGCCCCATCACGCGCAGCCGATCTTCCGTCAGCAGCGGATCGCCGAGGGCATCGTTTTTCAGGTAAAACTCTACCAGCGGCGGACTGAGCGGGGTTCCCAATTCCAACCCAGTCTGTTGACAGAGACTCCCCGCCGCAATGTTCCTGACCACCACCTCCAAGGGCACAATCGACACCCGCCGCACCCGCATGGTGTTGGACGTGGGGCAGTCGATCAGGTGGGTCGGCACGCCCTGCGCCTCTAGCAGGCGAAACAAATGCTGCGACATGGCGCAATTCACCTCGCCTTTGCCGGAAATCGTGCCGCGCTTTTGGGCATTAAACGCGGTTGCATCATCTTTGAAGTAGGTCAGCAAGACTTCTGGATCGTCGGTGGCGTAGAGGATTTTGGCCTTGCCCTCATATCGTTTTTGGGCAACAGGATTTTCGGCGGCAGGGTTTTCGGCGGCAGGATTTTCGGCAGCAGGCGGTTCAAAGGCATTCATGGCAGCAGGGGAAAGAGACTCCAAAAGAACATTCTATGCAAGCGATTCGGGTTCCGTCGGATGGCTTAATCCAGCGGCTGGTGAAACTGGTTCCAGGCGGCGGCGGCTTCGGGGCTGGAGGGCACGCCGCGCCGCAGCAGGGCAACGCCATCCTGAAAATCCATCAGCCCAAAGCTGCCGTCTCGGAGCCAGCCGAGGACGCGGTTGGTCATGCCAAAAAAGCTTCTGCCTTCGTCGGGAAAGGCCGCCGAAAAGCGCAGTGGATACCAAAAATCCAGCACGGCATATTCCACGCCAATCTGTTTGCGGTCGTCGTTGATCAGGCGCGTGCCCGGATAGCGCAAGACTTCGCGGCGGCTGGAGAGATGCGCCACGATGTTTCCCGTAGCGGTGACGCTGGCATCGCTGGGGATTTGCCGCAAGAGCGATCGCACGGCCTGGGCGTGTTCCCACTGGCGAGCGGGCGACGTGTAGACCCACGGCTGGATCGAGTCGGGAATGAACAGCGACAGTGCCCGATTGGGATTTGACGCAACTGTGAACAGCAGCGCCAGCCCCAGGCAAAATAGCCAAAACTGCCGCAAGCGGGGGCGAAACCAGTGGGGATGCTTGTGCCACCAGAGGATTGCGCCGTAGAACAACCCCGGAACCAGCGACACGGCATAGCGCAGGTGCATCGACAGGGCAGTAGGGTCTTCTTGCAGCAGCAGCTTGAGCAGCGGAAACCCCGTCAGCAGCCACGCATCCAGCGAAATCACAGGCACAAACGCCAGCGGCAGCCATTGCGCCAAGACATAGCTGAGGGTGCGTCCCGGTGGGTTGACCACTTCTGCCAAAACCTGGTCGGGGTTGCGGATCATCGCCCACAGCACCTCCAGTGTCGAAGCCTCCTGCCCGTTAGTGAACCGTCCAAACTGCTCCACCATAAACCGCCGCGAAATGTCCGGCGCAAACAGCGGCATCACCCAATTCGTCAGCAGCAGCATATAGCCCAGGCTGAGGACGCACACCGCCACCCCCGCCCGCAAAAACCGCCGCGATGCTGCCATGTAGAAGCCCACGCCAAAGGTAATCACTCCGGCATCTTCGCGCACCACCAGCGTCAGCCCCAGCAGCAGCCAAAACAGCCACCAGCGCCGCTTTTCCATCGCCCATAGCAGGCTAAAGACAAACAGCGGAATTTGGGAGAAATCGTGGAAATTGGCCAATGTCGGCGCGATGACTGCATTCGCACAAAAGTAGCTGACGGCAATCAGCGCCGACACATGGGGCGGGTGATAGTGACGGGCCAGCGCGTACAACACCAGTCCGCCCGCTGTCATCAGCGATACTTGCAGCAGCGACAGCCCCGCAGGGGACTGAAACAGGGCATAAATCGGCAGCCACAGCAGCAGCGCGGGGGTGAAATGCTGGGCGAGGCGGCGATAAAACACCTCCGGCAGTTGGTTGTCTAGCTGCACGGCGCTCGATTCGCTGGAGGAGAGGGAGCCTTCAAACCAGCGTCCGTGCAGACTATTCCAAAACACCTGGTTGAAGATGCCCTGGTCGAACGACACAAACGTCGGGAAAAAGTTATAGAACCGTTGCAGCGCAAAAATGCTGCACAGCACCCAAAAGAGGGCCGCCGCGAGCAGCACCGTCCGCCAGCCCCAGTCAAACTTGTGTTTTTTGCGAGGCTCGGTTCCCTCGCGCTGTTCCTCGCCCATGATTTCCACTTTTTTGATTTGCTGCTTTAATTTGCTGCTTTAATTTGCTGCACTCTCGTTTGCTGTGCGCTGGTTTGTGGCACGTCCTCGAATCTTGCCTGCTAACGGCTACGGACGCTGAATGAGGCGATCGCCCATGCGGTTGCGGTGTTTGTCGATGGTGACGAGGCGAATGTAGTCCTTCGGATGTTCTGCAATGCAGCGCTCCAGCGCGGCGATCGCCTCCTCTGGGCTGCCGTCGTAGGTTCCAAAACACTGCCACGACCCCATGCGATAGCGGCGTTCATCCACGTACTCAATGCCGAGTCGTAGCCCTCCTGCCAGGATGCTGCGAATTTCCTCGGCGACCTCTGCTGCGATGGTAGGCTGCGTTCCAGGGGGGGAAGTTTTCAATGATGCCATCCCGTTCCCATTGGCGGACTTGGTGGGTGGAGGTTCGGACGGGCTAGGGCGATCGCCATAATACATAAAGTATTTATCGGATTTGCTGATCGAATGGCTTGCGCGGTTCCCTGAGCGGGGGCGATCGCCCTTCAGCACCTCGTTATATTCAGATACCAGCCGCAGTTCACGAATGCGTTCCTGCTCCTGCACCATCTCTGTGCCGATCTCGATTAAATGTTGCAGGCTAAAGTTGGGTTTTTGAAATTCCGTCGGCTTGCCGTCGCTGTGAACCACCTTCTGCGAAATCTTGTCGATGCCGACCTGGTGAATGAGCGTGCGAACCTGTTCATCATACAAGCGCGATCGCAGTGCGCCAAAAAAGTCCGTTGCCTGGTCAGCAAAGTGATCCACCAGCGCTTCCACGTCCGATCGGGGAACGCCATCCGCCTCAAAAATGCCCGCCACAATGCCCAGCCGATCCTCCCGCGTCGGGTCCCAAAAGAATTTCTCCATCCGTCCATCGCGGATCAGCGGCGCATACAGCGTTGCAAAGTCATTGCCCGTCACGATAATCGGAATTCGCTGGGTCGGCTCTGCATCATAGCTGCCCGGAAGCTGCACATTGGTCGGGTTGTCGGCAATGTTCATCAGCGTGGCGTTGACCAACTGCGTATTCACGGTATATTGCGTGCTGGCATCCACCCGCCCAATGCCCGCATCTACGTCGTTGATCATCAGCACTGCCATGCGCCCGTGGGTACGGCTCCACTCGCCCGCCTCCCGATAGCGCAGCCGAATCAGCCGCGCCGGATCGCCCGCATCAGGACTTTCCAACTCGCCTGCCGACATATACACCGCCCCTAGCCCCATGCGCTTAAACACTAGCTCGCACATGAAGGTTTTGCCCTCGCCTTTGCGCCCATGAATCCCCAAAATCAGCGGCACCTTGACGTTGGGCAGCGCCAGAAAGTTCTTGGTGATATGCACCGAGAGGCGATCCAGAAATTTGGGCGGAATGTAGTAAGACATATTGAGACAAGACGGGATGAGGGATAGACTCTGGATTTGCGGCTTGAAACTTGCTGCTTGATATTCATCACCCTGTCCATCATCTCATCATCGCCTCGCATCCAGAGTGTTTAGACCTCACGCATTTATTTAGTGCTGATTCAGTGCTGATTCAGGGTTGATTCAGTGAACCTTTGCCAGAGTGCGGCGGCTCAGGGAGCGTTGCAGGGGAATCGCCTAGAATAAGACTCAGCCCTACGGCCCGTCGCCCCTTCAATTCGCCCTTCGCCCCTGGAGCCTGTCTCATGGTGCAAGTTCCCACAAAGCCGCTGACCCTGGAGGAATTTCTGGCGCTGCCCGAAACCAAGCCCGCCAGCGAATTCATTGACGGCAATATCCTTCAAAAACCCATGCCCCAAGGTGAACACAGCACGCTCCAAGGTGACCTGACGAGTGCGATCAACGCAGCACTCAAGCCGCCAAAGATAGGACGTGCCTATCCAGAACTGCGCTGCACGTTTGGGGGACGATCGATTGTGCCAGATGTTGCGGTCTTTCGCTGGGAGCGCATTCCCCGACAACCAGACGGGCGAGTTGAAAATGTGTTTATGCTGCCGCCCGACTGGACGATAGAAATCCTCTCGCCAGGACAGAGCCAGTCCAGGGTAATTCGCAACATTCTGCACTGCCTCAGCCACGGCGCGGAGATGGGCTGGCTGCTCGACCCGGAAGAGGGGTGCATCTTCGTCTATGGCGCAAATCAGTCGGTGCAGCTATCAGTTCAACTATTTGACGAGCCGGATAGCGTGCTGCCCGTGCCCGCGTTTGCCGAGGCAGTGCGGCTCACCGTCGGAGAAATTTTTGGCTGGCTCCAGGCATAATGATTGCGTGGTGATCTGCGCCGACGAGTAGGCACACTAAACCGAGGTTTTGAGGATGGCGTGATCGATGCTGGGAAAGTATTTGCGGATGTCGCACTGGAGGACATAGCGGCTGGAGCGGGCGAATCGGGTAAAGCGCTGTAGCCCTCGATGGCTGCCATAGCCCGCCCGGTTGGCGTAGGAATTGTGGATGAAGGTGCGCTCGAAGATGGGTTGAATGACGTTGCAGAGGGCGTGATGTACCACGCGGTCGCGGTAGGGCGCGGCGGAGATGAGGCGGGGTTTGGGCTGTTTGACCTGGAAGGTTTTGTATTCGCCGGGGCAATAGGTTTGGGTGAGGAGTTCTTGCTGAAGGCGAATCAGTTCAGATTCTAGGTTGTAGTTGAAGCGCAGGATGTTTTCTCGAAATCGCTTGCCCTTTTCTGCCTGGTGGGCGGCGGCCAGAAGGTTTGAGAAGTCTGTCACGTCTG
>NZ_DVEA01000203.1:0-5876 GCF_015295965.1 Thermoleptolyngbya sp. M55_K2018_002 | reverse complement strand
ATGAGCGCGCCGCTGTCGTTCGGGGCTTCCACCACCAGCACGCCCAGCGACAGCAGCACCGACACGCCCTGCCGCAGCATTTCCGCCGCCGGCCCCTGCCCCAGCGACAGCAGCAGCACCGCCACGGTCACAATCAGCAGCCGCAGCTTGGCCGCATTCAGCACTGCGCCGACGTTTTGCAGCAGGGGCCAGCGCGTTTCTCCCCGCCGCAGGTGCGTCCACAACTGCCCCGCCATGCCCAGGCTCAGCAGCCGATTTAGCGCCGCCGGAGCATAGCCCGGTTGCAGCCGCAGCGCCTCATCGCAACTAGCGATCGCCCGCTCATAGCGCCCCAGTCGCATCAGCGCCCGCCCGTGATGCGCCCAGGCAGCCGCTTTCCACGCCTCCTGCCGATGCGGAGCCAGCGAGAGGGCCTGCTCAAAATTGGCGATCGCCTCCAGCACCCGATCTTGCCGCAGCATTGCAATCCCCCGGTTGCTCCAGGCCCGGTCTAGCCTGCTGTCGAGGGCGATCGCCCGCTCATAGCACTGCTGCGCCTCGGCATATTGCCCCGCCACCGAATGCACCACGCCCTTGCTATTCCACGCTTCTGGCAGGTTTGGGTCAAGCTGCAAGGCGCGATCGCAAAGCTGCATCGCCGCCCGCTTTTGTCGCCACAGCACCGCCAGCAAAGACCCCTTCGCGCTCATCGACAGGGCATCCTGGGGCTGTTGTTCCAATGCGTTGCCAAAGCTGGTCAGCGCCTCGCCATAGCGCCCCAGACTGCGGAGCGTACAGCCGCGATCGCGCCACAGCCTTGCCCTCGGTTTGGCCGCCAGCTTGATCGCTTGGTCAAAATTTGCCAGCGCGCCCGCCCGTGATAGGCCGCCACCAGGTCTGGCCACAGCAGCAACGCCTGGTCAAACTGGGCGATCGCCGCTTCGATTTGCCCATCTCGCAACTGCCACCAGCCCAGCCGACACAGCAGCCCCGCCCGCTCTGCCTCGGGCAACGCCGCCTCACTCAGCCGCTGCCCACACTCCGCTGGCGTTAGCCGAGCCAAATCATCACCAGACCATGAAACATCCGAATCAAACTCAGAATCAAACTCAGAATCAGCGTACATGCAAAACACTCAGCGGCAGGACGGCGTGGCAATGCCTCTATTTATGCCTCTATTTTAGGTTGAGCAGGATTGAGGCAGTTGGCGGATTTCTCGCGGGCTGCGTCCGCAAGCAATCCGCCAAAGTCCAGAACACAGATGGCAAGTGCATAAGTCCTGTTGAGGTTTTGGCGGGTTGAGGGGCGGGAGTGAGATGCTCACCGCCCCCCTGCGCCAGCACAACGGCATTTTTGAAGACCGCGCCTTTACCCGCCCAACGCCAAACAGCGAACTTTCCTGCGCCATTCTCGTGGTGGGGGGATCGACGGCGGCCTATACGGCGGCGCTGGTGGCGGCGCGGGCCAATCTGTCGGTGTGCCTGGTGCAGCCGACGCAGATCTTGGGGGGACAGTTCACCGTGCAGGCGCTGCCCGCGTCGGACGATGGCGATTTGCTCAAAGAGCGGGCGGGCGCATTTCATCGGGCAGGGGAAGAATTTGCGATTTCGCCGTTGCAGCGCTGGTTTCGCGATCGCCAGCGACAGCTCCAACCCGTGCAGGGGGAGGTGCTGCAAAACCCCGGCGGCGGCTGGGTCAGCCCGATTTGCACCAGTCCCGTCGTATCCGCCATTGCCCTAAACGAGGCGATCGCCCCCTGCTTGGAACGGGGCACCCTCCGCTTCATTCCCTTTGCAGAACCCGTCGAGGTGCGGTTTGTCACTCCCCCCGGCGAGCGGCGGCGCGTCACGGGGGTTGTGTTTCAAGACCTCCAGCGGGGGCATCGCTTCACGATTTCGGCGCAGATCACCATTGAGGCTACCGATCTGGGGGATCTGCTGGAAGTGGGCAACATTCCCTCCCGCGTGGGGCAGGAAACCCGCGAAGAAACTGGCGAACAGGCGCTTCCCAAACATCCCCTGCCGGAGTGTCAGCAGTCCTTTACCTACGGCGCGGTGATCGAACTGGCGGAACCGGGCAAAGGCAAGCCCATTGGCGCACCGCCAGGATACAACGTCGCCCCCTGGCTGCTGGCGGCGGATTTTGAAGCCGACTTTTGGACGAAATCTGGCGGTCAGTGGGAGCCACAGCCGCGCCCCTTTTTGCATCCCTTTGGGATTTTCCGCTATCGTCGCCTGATTCGCGTGTCTACCCAAGAGAAGCTGGTGAAGCCGGGGGATGTGTCGGTGCTGAACTGGGGCCAGCATCAGCATGGCGAGGGCGGGCCCATGCTCTGCGGCAATGACTATCGCGTGGGGGAACTGGTCGGCGTGAGTCGGGAGGAGCGCAAGCTGCATCTCAAACAAGGGCGCGATCGCGCTCGGGCCTATGTCCACTATTTGCAGCAGCGGGGCATTCCGCTAAAACCCCGGGGCGACCTCACCTGGACCGCCGACGGCATCGCCCTGGAACCCTACATCCGCGAGGCGCGGCGCGGTATCGCCCTCACCCCCATCCTCCACGAAGACGTGGCCAAGGCCTTTTTCCCCAACCAGGCGCGGGCCCGCTGCTTTGCCGACAGCGTGGGCATTGGGCAATATCACTATCTCGACCTGCACGGCAACGATCGCCAGGGCCATGCCAGCCTGCCTGGAGACAAGGTAATTGCGCTGCCCTTTACGCTGCCCGTGGGGTCGCTTGTTCCCCTAGACACCGACGGGCTGGTGCTGTCCTCCAAAAGCCTCGGCACGACCCACATCACCAACGCCGCTTACCGAATGCATCCGGTGGAATGGGCAATTGGGGAAGCCAGCGGCTATCTGGCGGCGCTGGCCGTGTGGGCGGGGGTGCAGCCGAGGGCGATCGCCCTGCAAGAACCCCTCCTCCGCAAGCTGCAAGGGCTGATCACCCGCAACGGCATTCCTATCTTCTGGTTTGACGATGTATCCCACAGCGACCCCGACTTCGAGCCGATCCAGGTGATGGCGACCGCAGGCATCGTCCGCAGCGAAACCACCACCGACCTGCATTTCCGCCCCGAAAACACCGTCACCCGCGCTGTTGTCTCTACTGCAATGGTGAAGCTGCTCAACCTGTCGCCCACCATGCCCGACCAGCCCACCTTTTCCGACGTGCCCAAAAACCACTGGGCCCATCCCTATATCGAGGCCCTGGCCGCAGCCGGACTGATCGCCGGAGTCGGCCGCGGCCGCTTTGCGCCAGAGTCGCCCATCACCCGCGAGCAGTTGTCCTTCTTGGTAAAAAAAGCCGCACCCGATGCCTATGACCGGGCCTTTGCCCGCACACCCATCGACCGCCAATCCCTGCGCCGCCGGGAACTGTCGCGGGTGCTGTACGAAGTGATGAAAGTCGTGTTGAAGAATTAGAAAATCATAAGGGCGATCGCCCTGGTTCTGAATCAAGATTTCGTAGACGCAAGCTTCAGTAGGAATCCGCAATTTCAGTTCTGCGAATTGCAGGGCATCAAGCAGAAGATTAAAGCACTGGGGCAATGGGATAATGAAGACACATGGAGAGGCTGCTAATGAACATTGGGTTACAGGTGCAGGAAAAACGAGAAGCAATTTTGGCGACAGCAGCAAAATACGGAGCCTACAACGTTCGCATCTTTGGCTCGGTAGCACGGGGCGAAGCCGACTCAGACAGCGACGTTGATTTTCTGGTGGAACTGGAGGCAGAACGCAGCTTACTTGACCTTGGCGGGTTGCTGATGGAATTACAAGACCTGCTGAATTGTTCAGTAGATGTGGTCACAGTAAAAGGTCTGCGACCCAGAATCCGCGATCGCATTCTGAGTGAAGCAATTCCCTTATGAGAGACGATCGCGAGAAATTGCAAGATATCCTAGATGCCATCGAGCGGATTGATCGCTATACTGCACAGGGCAGGCAAGCATTTGAACAAAATGAATTAATTCAAGCTTGGTTCACTCAAAACTTGCAAGTGATTGGGGAGGCTTCCCGCTCGCTCTCTTCAACCCTGCGAACTCATCATCCAGAAGTACCTTGGGCAAAAATAATTGGAATGCGAAACATTCTGACTCACAACTACTTCGAGATTGATCTCGATATTGTTTGGCTAACTGTAGCGCAAGAATTACCAAGTCTAAAGCAAGCCATCACAGACATCTTGCAATCGTTGTAGGCGATCGCTCTTGCGATCAATCTGGGCGCGGCGAGGCAAGGCTGGTCTGGTCTACCTCTATACCCGCGAGTGCCGCTGGCGGCTATTGTTGCGGAGGCAGCTTTGCCCGTTCAGCATCATTCAGCTCCGGCAAATCCTGCTGCCATTCGGTAAAAAATTGCTCATCCTCCACCCGGTGTAATCCAAACCGGGCTTCCACTTCAGATAAGCTTTTAACCGCGTCGGTGACTGCAATGACTTTTGCCATGATGGGTTCCCTTCACCGGAGTCCTATCATAATCAGGGACAAATCAGAGACAAATCAGAGACAAATCAGAGACAAATCTTTGATCAACGGGATGTGCAACTTTGCCGATCCCCCTCATCCTAAATCCAGAACGGGAGAGGGACTTCAAGCCTCTGTTGCTTCCCTGCTCTCGACCTGGCAGAAGGGGTTGGGGGATGAGGGCAAATTGAACGTTGCATATTGCGTTTTTAACCTTGCGTTTCCAACCTTGCGTTTTTAGTTTTTAGCATTGCGTTTTTATCAGGTAACAAAATCTCGCTATCTGATAGCAAAAGTTCGCTTCAAAGTCCATTGCCGATCAGGATAAACGGGGCCCAGAAAAACGGCGGCTGGTTGTCTTGAATGAGACTGATTTGGGCCTGCTGGAGGGCTTCTGCTTTGGAGATGGTTTTCTGATTCAGCAGTCGGTAAAACTGGGTCATCAGCGCTTCGGTGCCTTCGTCGTTGACCCGCCACAGCGAGGCGATCGCCGCTCTGGCCCCGGTGCGCTGCATCTGGAAGCCAAATCCCAGAATTTCTTCGCCATTGCTCTCGCCGCTCACGGCGGTCTGGCAAGCGCTCAGCACGATCAGTTCCACATTGGGCAACGACCAGCGCGACGCATCTTGAAGCGTGACGCGATCGCCATTCCCAAACACAATAAAGGTTTCCTCCGGCGAACCCGCCACAAACTGCGCGTGGGTCGCTAGGTGAACCACCGTATAGTCATTCATGCGGGGCACGGTTGCCTGGGGGCTGAACTGGGCATCAATCAGCTTTTGCGTGTTGGGAATCTGGGCTGCAATATTCTCCACCTCGATGCCTGCAAACGGCAGCCCCGGAAACCGCAGTTCTCGCGTCCCCACTCGCACGCTAACTTCACCCTGCACAAACGCCCCTGCCAGCACCCGCAAGTCGCGCTGGGGTCGTCGATCAAACTCTGTGAGGGAGGCGGCGGTAATGTAGTTAACCCGATAGCGCTGGGCCAGCCATTGCGTGCCGTCGTGCAGCGCCGCCAGCGGAATGTAGCGCAGTTGCCCGTCTGGGGCATAGACAATCGTCTGGGTGTTGGCTTGGGCCAGGTCTGCTTCGAGCGGCCGCACCAGCCAGTTGTAGAGTCGCTGGGCGCTGGGTCTGGGGTTGACCCGAATGTCGGTCAGGGATTGCCGCAGTTCCAAAATTGCCTGATTGAGCTGGGTGCGCGGGACGTTCACCGTGCGGCGGATGGGCGGCGAAAAGGGCGTAACCAAAATTAGCTCTAGCCGATCGTCTAGCACCAGCGGATAGAGCAGGACGGCGTTTTGATTCAGGTTTCGCAGGTTGTTTTGCAGCGCGGTGAACTGCACCGGGTCAATGTTTTGGCGGCGCGTGGTGCGGCTGAGCTGATCTAGAGCGGCGGCCACCTCTGGGCGATTGAGGAAATCATCGA
>NZ_DVEA01000177.1:0-5903 GCF_015295965.1 Thermoleptolyngbya sp. M55_K2018_002 | reverse complement strand
GAGCGTTGTGGTGCTGTAGGTTTCTGGCGCAGGCTGGTTTGCGCTCAGTTCCGATGGCTCTGCGTTTTCTGTGGCAACCGTCGCGCTGGGCGGTGCGTTCACGTCCATTACAAACTTGGCAATGCTGCCCGTTACCCCGACGGCCAGCACAGCCACCGCAGCCACCCGCAGCCATTCGGGCGATCGCCTCGTTCCCGCAGCATAGGGCAAATCTACCGCCATCGCTTCGGCCGTATAGGCATCTAGCGCCTCTGCCAGATCCACCAACTGCGTCGTGCTGAGGCGAACCGTGTCTACCGCTGCGCCCGCCGCCAGCGTCCCCAGATGCAGTTCATGGGCCAGCAGACCTAGCGGCTTTAGCTGGATGCCTTCTGCACCAACCCGCAGGTCTACCCCGTCGCGATTGACGATTTCAAGGCCCTGGGCTGGGGTCTTGTCCTCCGGCAGTCCTTGGGCGACCGCTGCGACGAGGGGCGATCGCTCTGGGGCCAGCCGCAGCAGCGCCTCATCCGCCAACCCTGCATCGGAACCCAGCAGACGCGCCACGTATTCGCTGACGGTTGCGTGCAGCGCTTCTAGCTGAAGGCGATCGCCCTGAACCTCTACTTGCTGCTCCGTCGGGCGACGCGGATCGTCAAACCGCAGATTGAACCGCACGTTTTTCATGACCGTCTGATCAGTCCAGCGCGACAGCGCCGACCCAGTGGCCCGCACTTCTAGCGTGCAGGTCGGGGGGGTGTATCGTCGGAGAACGGCAGGTGGCATGTTAGGCGTTGGAAGTGAGGGATCAAAGGTTCGCAGGAAAATCAGGGACGGCTCTGAGGTTCACTTGGCTCGGTCAATCAGCGCCATCCACAGCCGCCGGGCCCCATGCGGGGTGCTATAAAACAGCAGGTCGATCAGCAGTTTGAGGGCGAGGTAGGTGAGCTGGTCGGGGGTTGCCGCATCGTCGTCCATCCGCTCCTGATAAGTGTTGTGGAAGGTGTCGAGGTAGTCGCCCAGGAGCGCGGTTTGGTGCGGTTCGCGGCCCTGCTCGGTGAGTTGCTCTAGCAGCGTGACAGCCCGACGGATGAGTTCTTGGTGCTGCTGGGCCAGGTGGCAGATGATCAGCACGAGCGATCGCGCTTCGTCCACGTCCATACGCTTGCGCCCTTGCCCCTTCCGCAGCGGGCTGGATTGGCGCAGCCGCCACAGCGCCACCCGATCGGCAATGGCTTCCGTCAAGCCGAGCGTGTCTGCTGCCTGGAGCATTGCGTCGGAGCCAATGCCCGCCAGTGCCTCCAGCGCCAGCAGCACTAGGTCAAGTTGAGCCTTGATGCTGTCTAGCTGGGCGGGGTCGGGCTGGTTGGCTAGGGGCAGCGCGTCCTGCACAGAGGCGCGGGGCTTGGTGGTCGGCGGCATAAGTCTAGACTAAGGCAGGCGTAACGCGAAGGAGACTCGGTTACAGGTCTTGAAACCAGACGCGCAGGATCAGCGACCGAGTTCCCTCCAATGCTATAGCAAAGCTCTAGCAAATAGGTGAATAGCTGAGGGGATAGAGGTGGGTGTTCAAGTTCTGGCAGGGTTTAGATGCGGCAGCGTTGCGAAAGCAATTCTGTAAGATTGCATTTTGATTAAGATTGCAGGCAAGTCTGAGTTTGGGGATTGGCAACGGAGTTGCTGAACATAAGGATTGGAAGTAGGGCTGAACAGTAGCTTTAGCTTTCTCTGAGAGCGGAAATTATGTTGTCGCAAAATTTAAAGGCATAGGTTCTTAGACTGCCACCGAGCGATCGCCTTGCGCTAGCTAGTGCCATTATTGATTCTTTGCAAAATTCGCCAGTTGCCAAACCTGAACGTGTCGGTGCTATACAGCGAATGCGCGGACTGCTCAGAACAGACCAACCTGCGCCAACCGATCAGGAAGTGGCAGAAATGCTAGAGGCGCGTCGGTTGGAGAAGTTCTGATCGTAAACGTCCTAATTGATACAAATATTCTTCTGGACTTTTTATTACAGCGTGAGCCATTTTTTCAGGATGCGGAACTGCTGTTTCAAACGATAGAAGCTGGTCAGGTTATCGGACACATCACAGCTACAACGCTGACGGATATTTTTTACGTTGCTCGGAGGCACACACGCAGTATTGAACAAACACGGCAAGCCGTTTCAGAAACCCTAATGGCTATGGAAGTTTGCCCTGTAAATCGGGAAATTTTGGAGGCTGCGTTGAGTTCTGGCTTGGCTGATTTTGAAGATGCTCTTCAAATCGCCTGTGCAGTATCTCAGGGACTGGATGCAATCCTGACTCGTGATACTCAGGGCTTTTTAGGCTCGTCTAGACCCATCCTGTCTGTTCAAGCGTGTTTGGCACAATTGAGAGCCTAAAGCTGAAAGCCTGAAGCTGAAAGCCTGAAGCTGAAAGCCAAGAACTAAGAGCCTGATATCGATCCCTGTCGATTGCTTTACGCTGCAAACTGGAGAAATAGAAATTGCTGTTCTGTGCTTTAGCTTGCTGTGAATCTTGCTGTGAATCTTGTCTAGCGCTACGATTCAAGCGCTTGCCTAAGATGCCGATCGCCAAGTGCCGTGGAAGCCGATGGGGATGATGCTGGGCAGCCCCAGCCGACAGATGGGGCCTGCTTCTAGGCGATCGCCCCCGTAGATCCAGACCTCGCTCTGGTGGCGATCGCCATCGTAGACCACCGTCAGCAGCCAGCCCTGAGTGGGATGCTCTGGATCGGGCGCAAAAATTGGCTCCACGACGTAGCGACGGGGCCCGGCGGCGGCGACGGTGAGCGTGTTGGTGGTGTGGTCATAGCGGGCGATCGCCCCAAATAGCTCTCCTTGCTCCTCCGCTTTCGGCAGGTGAACCGTGAGGTAGGTGTGCTGCCAGGGCTGCCCCACGTCTTTGGGTGCAACGGTGGGAAACTCGCAGCCCCGCTCCACCACGGCGCTCATGCCCAACACTTTGGCAGACTGTGGATCGAGGCGCAGTTCCCATAGGGTGCCCGTGGTGCGGGTGGTGGTGCAGCCTGTGGCGACTTCCTTGAGGAACTGATTCGTTGAAAAATCGGGATAGCGCACCAGATTCAGCAGGATGTCTCCCGCTGCCGTTTCTGCGCCGTTGCCCAAGTGCCACTGAAACCAGGGTTCCGCCTCGCCCCGACTGATCAGGCTCAAGCGTTCCCGGTCAAAAATCCAAACCTGTGTCCCTAGCTCTGGCTTCCAGGCAAAGGCATCGCTGGCGCTTTGCAGATTCAGCAACAGCGGCAGCGCCCTAATCCGCACCGGATTCACCAAAAACACGAGGTATCGTCCCGCCAGCACGAAGTCATGCACCAGCGGAATGCCCTCCAGCGGAATCGCCGCCCGCTGCCTCACTGTGCCATCTGCTGCACAGCGATAGAGATTTAGCACGGCGCTGCGCCCAAAGGATACGCCAAAGTTAAAAATTTCTCCCGTGCGGCCGTCGCGCTTGGGATGGGCCGAAAAGGGTAGCCTGTCCAGTCCGTGGAGGTTCTCCGCGCCGAGGGTTTCCAGGGTTTCCAGGTCGAGCGCGTGGGGCAGTCCGGCTTCCCACAGCGCCAAGAGGCGATCGCCCAGCGCCAGCACAGAGGTATTCGCCACGTTTTTGGGCAGCTTGCCAAATCGAGTCCACAGCGGCCCTGGCGGGGTCATGCCATAATTCCCAAACAGCAGCCGTCCCGCCGCTTCCTCTGCCTGATAGCCCGCCGTTTGCACATAGCGATAGGTGGCCGTAGCCGCGCCCTTGGCAAACCGCACCGCCAGAATCGCGCCATCGCCGTCGAACCAGTGCCCCATGCGCTGCCCGCCGCGCTCCAACCGCCCTGGCCCGTTGCGATAGAGCGTACCTTGCAGTCCGTCAGGAACCCGCCCCTCCAGAACGGGCAAAGGCGTGGGCAAGAATTCCTGGGCCGTGTGCAGAACCGCTGCGGCCCAGGCGGATGAGGAGGTTGGGGAGTGGAGACTGGGAGAAACGGAACGCATAATCGCTGAAAGCTGCTAGCGATAGCGTAGCGTACTCGTGCGATACGGGGCGACTGGCAGCCTGTCCAACGGGCGATTGCCCTCTACTGCTCCTGATGAAGCTCTCCCTCGATCATCCTCTACGGAGATTCCCCTTTAGTATTTTTAGTTTTCAACCCAGGGTTCCTCCACCAAGTCCGCTGAGTCCGCAGGCGCGTCATCTAGATCGTTCCCAATCGCGGCTGGCGCTGCGTCTGAGGCGGGTTCGCTCAGGTTGGCATCCGCCGCAGGAACAGGCGCTTCAACTGGGGCGATCGCCCCTTCAGCAGGGGTTGCCGGAGTGATGGGCGGAGTCACGTTTGGCTGAACGGTGGGGCTGGAAATCGCCTTGGCAGGTTCAGGAGCTTTGCGGGTTGGAGATGCCTCGGCTCCGCTGGGCAAGATGGTGGGCGAGAGGGGTTCCTCGGTGGAATAGTCGATAAAGCTATCGCTGGGCGCATGACCCGGATCGGCGGGCGTGTCGGTGAAGGACTTGGCGGGCGCGTCAGAGGGCGAAGCGTCAGGAGATGCCGGGAGGGGAGCCTGACGATCCAGAATAATTGGTGTCTTGAGCGGCTGGTCAAACAGGGCCGAGGCTTGCTCTAGGTAGCGCAGAATGTCTTGGCCTCTATCGGCGGGGGCGATCGCCGCCTTATTCTGCTTCACCTGCACGGGCAAAAACTCCAGCCGCATCTGTTCTTCGCGCAGCGACACCTTCAGCATGGCGGTGTCATAGTCGGCTGGCTCGGCACTCGTAGATTTGTCGGGATTTTCTGGCTGAAAAACAAAGTCTCCCAGGGAGTAGGCGATCGCTCGTCCCTTGTAGATCTCTGCCCCTTGCAGCACAGTGGGATGATAGCCCACAACGAGATCCGCACCGTGGTCAATCGCAAACCGACAGAGCCGCACTTGGCGATCGCTCGGAAAGCTGGCCAACGCCTCGCCCCAGCGATAGTTCACGACCACCCAATCGACCTGGCTGCGAATCGCGTCAATATCTTCGGCGATTTGCTCCTCCAGTGCCGGATTGGTGCCCGCCCGCCAGAAGCTCGCCGCCTGCAAGTCTGAATCGCTGTAGCCCAGGTAGGCAATGCGCTTGCCCCGCACCTCCACAATTTCGGGCTGGCGGGCTTCGCGGCGGTTTCGCCCCGCGCCGACCGGACGTAGCCCCTGCTGCTCTAGGGTTTGAATCGCCTGCCTGATCTGAGCAGCAGGCGTATCTGCCGACCCGGTTCCCGCAACGCGATTTCCCGCCTCCGCACTCACCGCTGCCACGTTCACCATCGTCAGCCCCGCATTGGGCAAGGGCGACGGTTCCGCCGCGATATCTTCCAACACAGGCGGATCGAGCCGCGTCAGCAGCACATCGGGATAGGGATAGGGCGTAGGAGCCGCGTCTGGCACGGGGCCATGCAGCGAGGGCACGCGGAAAGGCGACTCGCTGCTAAAGGCCAGCGTTACTGTGGTGGGGTCGGGCACGGTAGAGAGGTCAGACGCGGGCCGCAGCACGGGAATCCGACCGGTGGGCGTGGCGATTGTGGGCGTGCCCGTCAGCAGGGACACCGGATCGAGTCGCCGCATCAGTTCTGCACCACAGCCCACTAAAAAGATGGCGGCGGCTGTGGTTGCCATGCGGCCGACCTGAGACGGGCTGACCCGTTCTGCCGTGTCCAGCAGCCGATCGACCGTGGTATTAAACGCCTGCACCGTGGCATCCATTGCCGCATCGAAGGTTTGCACAGTGGCCACACCCCACGCCTGCCAGTCGGGCAGGGTCAGCGTCACTGTCGGCCAGTCCATACGGGGCATTTCTACCGAAATGGACGGAATGTGAACAGTTGGAATGTGAACAGTTGGAATGTGAACAGTTGGAATGTGCACGGCTGGAAGATGGAC
>NZ_DVEA01000281.1:0-33408 GCF_015295965.1 Thermoleptolyngbya sp. M55_K2018_002 | reverse complement strand
AACTTGCAGCACTGGGATGCGCCCAATGAAGCAGGAAGGGCGATCGCCCCGCCTCTCCCCTCCCATCTCAAGCTGCATCGCCGGCCTTGATTACCCAGACGTTCTTGATACACTGGAGTCAGTAATCGTGCCCACCCAGTGCCTCTAGCGTTTGCTGTACTGTGCAGATGCTCATAGCTCTGGTTTCCCTATTCGTTCTTCCTTCTTCGTTCTTCTAGCGCTTGCCCTACTGTGCAGATGCTCATGGCTCTCCCTCTAATGACCGCTTCACTAGCAGACCCCCTGTTCACCAAGCTTCTATTTACCCAACTGTTCTCCCTCTTCCTGGCGATCCCAATCGATGGGCTGTTGTCTACTCAGGGCGTGATGGTGATGCTGCTGGTTGCCTACGCCGGAGCCATGTGGATGTTCCTTTCCAGCGCCCCCAAGGTCTACACCATCATGGTGTCGGATCTGGAGCTAGCGCGGCGCTTCTATGAAGAGGTGCTGGATTTGCCCGCCGCCGATGTGCCGCTGCATTATTACTACAACTACGAGCAGACCATTGGCGGGGCTGGGTTAGACCCGCTCTATCTATCGGGCACCACAGGCTATTCCACCAGCCCCTCGCTCAGCAGTCCCGACGGACTGTGGTATCAACTCCGCAAAAAGACCCAACTTCATGTGATTACGGGTGCAAGCCTGGGCGAAAAGAACCGCCAGCGCCATGTCTGCTTTGATCACGACTGTCTGGAGCAAATGCTGTTGCGAATTCAGAGCCGGGGCGCACAGTACAAAATTCGCAGCGATAAACCGCTGAACTTTTTGGTGAAAGACTGGGACGGTTGGATTTTTGAGATGTCTGAAGTGGCAAATTAGCAAGTCCGCCAACTGGGTATACACGCTATGACTCCTCCCGATCGTGCTGGAAATACATTAAACGCCGCGCGGCGTATTCGCCTGTCAGAAACGCCCAAGTCCTTTCGGGATTTCGTAGGCGGCAAGGATCTGGATTTCTACCGATTTCGAGTGCTGCGAGCCAGCCAGTTTTTGCTGAATCTGTCGGAGCTAACGGCAAATGCAGATGTGGCCCTGCTGGATGACCAGGGCAAAACCTTACTCCAGTCGGCTCGAAAGGGGAAGCGCCCAGAAGTGATCCGTGACACCCTGACGGCAGGCACTTACTTTATTCGCGTTGTGCCCAATCAGGCAAACCAGCGGACAAATTACAAGCTTACGCTGTCGGCTGCGCCGCTAAAGACCAGCGACTTCAAAATTGAAATCGACTATCGCTTTGACACGAGGGGTTGGTTTACCCCGCTGCGGCGAGCCGTGCTAGAGGCAGCGGCAGAGGTCTGGTCTACGATTATCCGGAGTGAGTTTCCTGACGTGCCCACGGGGAAACGCACGCCGAACGTCCGAAATCCGGCTACGGGGGGAACCGTGCGAACCTTTGTGACCGATCGCCCGATTGATGATTTGACCATTTTTGTCGGGGCGCGGCAACTAGGCGGCACAACCCTGGCGCTGTCGGGGCCGTCGGGCTACTTCGTGGGCGAGAGTCGGTACGAGGGCAACACGTTCCAGCCGTGGATTGGCTCGATGGCGTTTAACCTTACCACGGACTGGTATTTTGACCGCACGCTCGACAGCACCAGCGATATTCCTAGAAATCAGCAGGATTTTTTCTCGACCGCGCTGCATGAAATTGCCCATGTCCTGGGGTTTGGCACCAGTCGCGCCTTCAGTCGACTCATGACCAGCAGCGGCTTTGGTGGGTCGAATACGAGAGCGCAGAACGGCGGCAATGCCCTGCCGTTGGACAGTTCTGAGCATATTCGCAATGACTACACCTTTGGCGGCGTGGGGGAACCCTTAATGACCCCGTTTGCCCAGCGAGGCCAGCGTAAGCGGGCAACGGTTTTGGATATCGCGGTGCTGAATGATTTGGGCCATACGGTGTCCTATGGCAATGCCAGCGTGAACCCCCTCAGCACGCAGGCAGCCCAGTTTGCGAGACAGGCAACGCGGCGCAGGGGCGCACCCGTGAATGGGGCGCTGGGTCAACGGCTCCTATCCTATGGGCGCTGTGGCTGTAGCGGCTGTTTGGTGGATGCGGGTGCGGCCAGGGGACTGGCATAGCGGCATGTTGTCTGCTGGAGCAAGTCTGGTAGGATTGGTCTTTTCTCAGTCCTTGTAGGTCTGAGAGATGGCGATCGCCCTTCGAGCTTGTTCGGCTACACGTATGGATCATCGACCAGATCAATCTGGAACCGGCCTCTTAAAATTCACCTCTTGTATGGCTGATAACACGCTGCCTGTCATGGCAGAGATTGCGGCCTATGCAGAACGAAAACTCGAACTGCCGACCGAGTTTATTGACCACATTCCCTGGCAACAGCGGGAGGAGCGCTTTGACCAGGGCGAAATTCAGGTCTGCTGGATTTGCGGTGTGCCCTATGTGCAAAAGGCTGATCAGCCAAATCCGCAGATTGAACTGTTGGCTGCGCCTGTGATGCGGGGCGATCGCTACCAAAATCGTCCGATTTATTTTTCAGACGTGGTGGTGCGGCGCGATCGCCCATTTCAGCAGTTTACGGATCTGCGCGGCGCACGCTGGGCCTACAACGAACCGCGATCGCACTCTGGCTATATCCTGACGCGCTACCACCTAGCCATGCTAGAAGAGCGCAGCGGCTTTTTTGGCAGCGTGGTCGAGTCGGGCGCACACCAGAATTCGCTCCAGCAGATCTTGAGCGGTGAAGTGGATGCGTCGGCGATCGACAGCACGGTGCTAGAACACGCGCTGCGCGAAGATTCATCTTTGCAACGCCAGATTCGCGTGATTGACACGCTTGGCCCCAGCCCTAGTCCGCCTTGGCTAGTGTCTACTACAGTTCCTGCTGCGCTCCGCACCCGCCTCCGCAGCCTGCTGGTGCAAATGGCCGACGATCCAGAAGGAGAAGAGATTTTAGCAAGGGGCGGCCTGGCCCGATTTGTGTTGGTGGGCGATCGCGACTATGACCCCATTCGCCACATGCAGCAGATCGCCGCCGCCGTCTCGCTGTCTGGTTCAGAGGCTTGACCGCTGCTAAGTCCCGGTGCGATGCCGCAGGTCGCCCATATACGTGCGATCGCCCAACACCTCCAGCATCGGCCCGTGGTCGCCAAACTTCACAATGCTGACCGACCCAGCGTAAGCATTGAGGCGATCTCGATAGCGCCCCAAATCAATGCCCAGCAGTGTGCAGAGCAAAATCCGAATCGTTGCCTTGTGCGACACCAGCAGCACGGTGCCCGTGGGGTATTTTTCCTCGATCTCGGCCACCACCAGTGAAGCGCGGCTGGCAATTTCCACTGCCGTTTCGCCGCCCGTTGGTGGGTTCCAGGCGGGTTCAGTCATCCAGCGGATGTAATCTTCGAGATAGTGTTCCTTGACGAATTCTGGCGACTGGTCTTCCCATTTGCCATAGCGAATTTCCTTTAGCCCGTCGCGTAGCTGCATCTCTAGCCCCACCGCCTGACACAGCGGCGTAGCCGTCGCAATCGTGCGCTTCATCGGGCTGACGTAGACCGCATCCCAGGGCACACTAGAATAGGCCGCCGCAAAGGCCGCTGCCATTTGATGTCCTTCGGGCGTTAGCTCAGCATCGATCTCGCCGCAGTATCGGCCGGTCTGGCTATAGGGCGTTTCCCCATGCCGCAGGAAGTAAAGCGTGAGTCCCATTACTGCTGCGTCTGCCGCTGCTGCGAAATTCGATATTCTGCCAAATTCCACTCAGCCCGCTGTTCTTCTTCTGTTTCGTGGTGGATCTGATAAATTTCGCTGTCCAGCCCAAGCGCACTCGACATTGCTTTGGAATGCACCACGCGGTCTGCAATCGAGAGCGCGTCATTCAGCACACCAAACAGCGCCATTTCTTGGTCAATTTTTTCCAGGTCTTGCAAAATTGCCTGTTCCTTCTCCCCAGTTGCCGCATCGAGCTGGCTCAGGCACTGGCTGCGCTTCACCTTACAGCGAGAGTAGGAGTTTTTGAAATACTCGTGCAGCTTGGTAACGACGGAAGCAACCGATTGATTTTCGTCCAGAAAGCTGAGTTTGTCGGTATTCATTAGGGCTTATCTTAAGGCGAAACGATTTTTTAGATCCTAAGGCTTATCCTCAAATCGGCAAGGGAGTTACGGGGTTTCTTTAGATCCAGCCGGGCGATCGCCCTTCAAAGTAGCCGCAGACTAAACAGCCGCAGACTAAACAGCCGCAGACTAGGCAGCCGCAAACTAGGACAACCCCCCTCAACCCGGCGGCCAGGCCAAAGCGCGACCGCCCAGCAAATGCAGATGCAGGTGATCGACTGTTTGCCCGCCATCGGTTTTGGTGTTGATCACAACACGATA
The DNA here is from genome assembly GCF_015295965.1 of Thermoleptolyngbya sp. M55_K2018_002. Lineage (NCBI taxonomy): Bacteria > Bacillati > Cyanobacteriota > Cyanophyceae > Oculatellales > Oculatellaceae > Thermoleptolyngbya > Thermoleptolyngbya sp. M55_K2018_002. The sequence continues at coordinate 29,034 of NZ_DVEA01000281.1, read as the reverse complement.
GCCGTTTTCTAGGCCCACTTGATCTGCAACCCGCTTCACTGTCATCAGCAAATGCCCCAGAATGCGATGATCTTCGGGGATTGCGTCGGCCAGGCAGGGAATTGGCTTTTTGGGCACAACGAGAATGTGGACAGGAGCCTGGGGGTTAATGTCTTTGAAGGCGATCGCCAGATCATCCTCGTACACAATGTCCGCAGGAATTTCGCGGCGAATAATTTTGAGAAACAGAGTATCTGCTGGCTCGGTCATGGGATCACGCTTGAGATATTGAAAGATAGGTGAAATATAGGTCTGAATAGAATTCTCTAGCGACTGCGCTCAGCGTTTCACATTCAGCGGACTGGTGAAATTCTACGAGTTTCCTAGCAACTTGGCGCAACAGATTTGCCCAACCAGCCCAAACGCTCAGCGCCAACGCGACAGCCAGGTAACCCAGAGAGCCAAAAAAAGATGGCGATCGAGCAAAACCTCACATCGCCATCTCTGGAAAAATTTAGAAAAACTTAGAACAAGCTCAGACTAGATGCCTGCGACAGAGCCTTGCAACAGATCTAGCGGAACATGCTGCTCACTGAGCTATCTTCATGAATACGCCAAATCGTTTCGCCGATGATGTTCGCCACCGACAGCACCGTGAGTTGCTTAAAGCGGTGATCTTCGGGCACAGGGATGCTGTTCGTAACGATCACCTCTTCAAACAACCCACTGGAGAGGCGCTCAGTGGCAGGCGGCGAGAAGACGGCGTGGGTCGCGCAGGCGTAGACCTGGCGTGCGCCCTGTTCCCGCAAAATCTTCGCCCCTTCGCAAATCGTGCCAGCGGTGTCGATCATGTCGTCTACCAGCACAGCCGTTTTGCCGGCCACGTCGCCAATCACGTTCATCACCTCGGCCACGTTGTGGGCCTGGCGGCGCTTGTCGATGATGGCCAGCGGAGCGTCATCTAGCTTTTTGGCGAAGGCGCGGGCGCGGGCCACACCGCCTACGTCGGGCGACACTACCACAATGTCCGACAGTTGCTTGTTGGCGATGTACTCAATCAACACGGGCGAACCGTAGACATGATCAAACGGAATGTCGAAATAGCCTTGAATCTGGGCCGAGTGCAAATCCATCGCCAATACTCGATCTGCGCCTGCCTGAGTAATCAGGTTGGCCACAAGCTTGGCTGTAATCGATTCGCGGCCGGCAGTTTTCCGGTCTGCGCGAGCGTAGCCGTAGTAGGGAATCACCGCCGTAATCTGGCGGGCGGACGCCCGATGGCAGGCGTCAATCATAATCAACAGTTCCATCAGGTGGTCGTTCACTGGGCAGCAGGTGGGCTGCATTAGGTAAACGTCGCACCCGCGAATGGACTCTTGAATTTGGACGTATAGCTCACCATCTGCGAACCGCTTGCGAACCATCGGCCCCAAGTCCATGCCAAGATAGCGGGCCACCTCTTGGGAGAGGGGGACATTGGCAGAACCCGAAAACAGCCTGAGGCGGCTGTTGTCGGCAATTTGAGGCAGAGGAGGCTGAAGAGACAAAGCTGCCGAGCGGATCACAACAGTTCCTCGGGAAATAGTCACCGCAATCTTATCATTCCAATTTGACAACAGCCGCTCAGATTTCCAGGGAAATTAATAAATACTGGAAAATGTAAAACTGCCAAATATAGCCTTAAAAAAAGAAACGGTCGGAGTGAAAAAGTAGAGAAAATACTGAAACTCGGAGGCACCCGGATGTCTCCGAAACGACAGGTTTCCGAAACGACCCGTACACTCTAAGCTAATCGAAACAAAACCCAGTGAGGCTTTAACCGAGCAAAAACTATGAAAAGCAAATACGCGAAGCAAAAAGTGCGAAAACTGAGGCAATGCACCTAAAAGATGGCGATCGCCTACAGTCTCTCATGATAGCAATTGAATTCGGTCAGTGTGTAAGCTCTCGGTGTATCTCGTCAACGTAAACGCTCGTCAACCGCTTCAAACTACGGAGAGCCTACAGGTCGCCGCCGCGAAAAGCCAGCAGAAATATCACCACTGGCCCGGCAATCATGATCATGCCTACCAGAGTCAACTGAACAATGGCTTCCCAGTTAACATTGCCAACCAGATTGCTAATCAGATCCATTGCGCCCTCACATGCCGCGAAATTTAGGTTAGGTTTAGTTAAGTCAAATGTCTTCGCCCATTTTACCTGTGTGGGGAACCCGATTCTCAGAAAGTTAACAAAAATCCGGTGGTTGTCTGGAACCGTCTGGCAATGGGGAGTTCTGACGTGGGGTGAGGAGATGGAGCAGGTTCGGCTAAACGCTTCTTCTTTCAGGATTTTCAGAAATTGCTCCGCCCGAATTGGTTTGGCAGAGCCGTGTGGCGGTCGCCCCGCGAAGCTACATCAGAATAATTAAAAAACGTTACAAAACTTTCCCCTGAGTTTTGGGTCTGGGTTTTCCGTCGATGGGGCTGTCTGCGCTGATAGAGCGATGCGGCGCATATCTAGGTATTTCTGGGCACTTTGGAAGGGGCGATCGCACTTGGGAGTTGAGAGGCTATGGCAACCTGGCGTTGCGTGAAACAGTGTGGGGCTTGTTGTCACCTTGACCCAGCAGAGCGTCCTGATCTGGAAGAATACCTGTCGCCGCCGGAACTGGCGGAATACCTGAGCCTGGTCGGCCCCGACGGCTGGTGCATTCACTTTGAGCCAGACTCGCGGGAATGCACTATTTACGAGAAGCGCCCCCGCTTTTGCCGAGTAGAGCCAGCCGTGTTCCAGGATTTGTTTGGCATTGAGCCAGAGGAGCTAAATGATTTTGCGATCGACTGTTGTCGCCAGCAGATTGAGGGTGTGTATGGCGATCGCAGTCTAGAGATGCTGCGCTTTGACCGAGAAGTGGGCATATAAGAACTATGAGGCTAGGCATTAAACGGTTTGGAATTCGGCGGCTGGGGGCAACCCTGGTAAACCGACTGGAGACGCGCTGGGTCGCGCCGTCCTATGGTGGCTGGGTCGCCCTTGGGCTGGCTCTATTTTTCTTTGGCGCAGCGACGAATACGATGGCGGGCTGGCTCTATGCTACCAGCGGGCTGATGGGGGCGCTGCTGGTGCTGGGGGCGCTGCTGCCGGGGCGATCGCTGCGGGCGCTGGCGGTTCGCCGAATGCCGATTGAACCCGTCAGTGCAGGCGATGCTTTGAACTTAGAACTGGCCGTTGAAAACACTGGACGACAGGCAAAAACGCTGTTGCAGGTGTGCGATTGCCCGCCGCCAGAACTGGGCCCAGCAGAAACGACCGTCATCGAGTCGCTAGCGCCCGGCCAGACCTATCGCTGGGTCTACAGCCGCACCGCAGATCGACGGGGCGTGTATTGCTGGGATGGGGTGGATTTACGGACTGCCACACCGCTGGGCTTGTTTTGGGGACGGCGATCGCACTTAGTCAATGCCTCGGCCGTGGTCTACCCGACCGTATTGCCCCTCAGCCAGTGCCCCCTGATCGACGAAATGGGGCAAGACCCCAGCCACACCACCGAAAGCCAGCGCCGCGCCCAGATGGCGACCGAAGGCGTGACGCGGACATTGCGTCCCTACCGCTGGGGTGACCCGACTCGGCTGATTCACTGGCGCACCAGCGCCCGCTACGGCGAATTGCGGCTACGAGAACTGGAGCGCTTCACAGGTGGACAGGAAGTTGTAATTGTGCTGAACAGTGCCGCTCTCTGGCAGCCCGACGCTTTTGAACAGGCCGTGATCGCGGCCGCCTCGCTCTATGCCTATGCGCTGCGCCAGAGCATGACTGTCAGCCTGTGGACTGCCGGAACGGGGAGCCTGCGGGGCGATCGCCTCGTGCTAGAAGCCCTTGCCGCCGTGCAGCCCGGTGAACCCTCCCCCAATCACCCGCCTACGCAATCTCCCTGCATCTGGCTCACGCCCTCTCTTCAGCACTGCAACAGCCTGCCGCCCCAAAGCCGCTGGCTCCTCTGGCAAGATGCAGACTCCAGCGGAAGCCACCCAGACGAATCGATCACCGGCCGAATCATCCAGCCAGACAAGCCGCTACTCCCCCAGCTTCAGCAATAGACCATCAGCACCTCGTGCAACCCAAAATCGCCAATCCAAAATCCAAAATCAGCCTCACTTCTCCTGCGCGGTCCACGCTGGATGTGCCATCAGCGAGGCCATCGTGCGTACGCCCCGAAGCTGATTGGACAGGGGCAGATGACCACGGGGAGCCGTCAAACTCCAGGTAAAGCCGCCCGGATAGCGTGTCCAGTTATTCCCTGACTTCCAACCAATCAGTGGCCAGAGCCGATCCCAGTTTTTGCCCACGCTAAGCCACAGATCGCGCTGCACCGAAAAGCCAAACTTGCCTTCGGAATAGACGAGCCAGAGCGTGTTGATGGTCTGCAAATCCTCGATGGGAAAGTCATCGACTTCGGTGAAATAAATCCAGCGGCGCTGCACGGCGGCCGGCCCCGCCAGTTCGCACAGTTTCTCTAGCGTCAGGCGATCGGCCGCCTGAAAGTCTTGCTGAACTAGCAGCGTTTGCAGCGGGGAATAGTCTACGCCGCGCTGCGATCGCCCAGGCACTAGCCCCTGAGGAAACTGGGTCTGCAAAAACTCCTGCGCTTTGGGAGATTCAGCAGCGGCCAAAACCTGCACGGCCTTGCCTTCCAGCGGCCCGGGTTTGCTGCCCTGGCGGTCTTGCAGCACCCGCATCAGCACCGTCAGCCCGGATTCGCCCTGGGCGGCAATGTCTTGGAGCAACTGCAACTGGGTCTTCTCGTTTTCAGACTGGAGGCGGGCGAGGAAATCGGGAATGAAGTTGGACGCGCCAGGCTTGGACGAAGCGGTGAGATCCAGCGGAGATTGTGACAGATTGGCTTGCACGTTATCCATGATTTGCAGCAGCACCGAGCAAAAGCGCGAGTTTTACGCGATTTCTCATTTTAACCTTTACAGGACTTACGCACTTGCCATCAGCTCTCTGGATTTTGGGCAATTTCTCGCGGACTGCGCCCATGAGAAATTGCCCAACTGCGTAAGTCCTACTTTAATCTCCACCTCTACTCTTTGCTGGCTGCGCCTGCCAGAATGCGCTGAATGATCGCCGTGGTGGAACTGGGCACTTCTACTTGAATCAGCTCGATTCGCCCGCCGTAGGCCTGGACTGTGGGCGCTTCCGGCAGCGTTGCGACCGTGTAATCGCCGCCCTTAACGTAGATATCGGGCTGGAGGGCCGATATCAAGGCGATCGCCGTGGGTTCCTCAAACACCACCACGCCATCCACGGGTTTCAGCGCTGCCAACACCTCGGCCCGCTGGGCTGTGGGCACGATGGGACGCGGCGGCTGTCCGGGTTTGGCAGGCTTAATGCGCTGCACCGAGGCATCGCTATTTAGCCCCACGACGAGCGATCGCCCCTGGTTTGCCGCCGCCTGCAAGTAGCGCACATGCCCCGCGTGAATCAGGTCAAAGCAGCCATTGGTAAACACCAGCGGTCGCCATTGGTCAGGATTTTGGGCGATCGCCTGCTGCAATTCAGTCAGGGTGTAGACGGGCATAGTCAGAGGTTTGGGAGTCAGGAGTTTAGGGAAAAGCGGCTCTCCAAAATTATCGCCCCCTTATTGCTCATTGCTTGACCTCCTCATTCCCTGGATTCACACAGGACTTACGCACTTGCGATAAGCTCTTTGGGGTTTGAACGATTTCTCACGGGTGCGAGCCGCGAGAAATCGTCCAACTGCTTAAGTCTTATCACACTCTGCCAATCGGCCTTGTTCCAGCACAGGCAGACTGTGACGATAGTCTTGCAGCAGGTCACACCCCAGGTTCAGCAAATGTTCCAGGTCATCCATCTGGGTCAGCGTCCACAGCAAAATCGTGTGGTCGTTGCTGGCGGTGGCGAGGGTCTGCCCATCGGGACTATAGACGGCAGCATTGACCCCGTCGCGGTGGCCGCGCAGCGTGCTGATGAGCCTGCCCTCCAGCGTCCAGAGTTTGATCGTGCCGTCGTAGCTGGCGGTCGTCAGGGTTTGCCCATTGGGGCTAAAGCCGACATGCAGCACGCCATCGCTGTGCCCTTCCAGCGTGACCAACAGCGTGCCGTCGGGTGTCCAGAGCTTGACCGTGTTGTCGTAGCTGGCGGTGGCGATCGCCCGTCCATCGGGGCTAAAGCTGGCGTGATACACCTTGCCGCTGTGGCCGCGCAGCGTGCGGAGTTTGCGACCCTCTGCCGTCCACAGCATGGCCACCTTATCGGTGCCGGCTGTAGCGAGCATCTGCCCGTCGCGGCTATAGTCTACGCTGAGAACGCTGCCGCGATGCCCCTGGAGCGTGTTCACGAGGCGGCCGTCGCGCTGCCAGAGGCGCACCAGGCCATCGTCGCTGGCGGAGGCAATCTGGTCGCGGCTGGGTGAAAAGGCAACTTCGTTCACGGTGGCGGTGTGGCCAGTCAGGGTTTGCAACAAGTCGCCGTTTCGGTTCCAGAGCTTTACCGTGCGATCGGCGCTGGCCGAAGCCAGGGTTTGATTATCGGCGCTGAAGGCCACGCCGCGCACGGCGGCGGTATGGCCGGCCAGGGTCTTTTGCAACTGGCCGTTTCGGTTCCACAGGCGCACCGTGCGATCGCCACTGGCGGAGGCAATCAGGTCGCCATCGGGAGAAAAGTCCACATCATACACCCGGTCGGTGTGGTCATACAGTTGGTTCAGCAGCGTGTGATTCACGCGCCATAGCCGCAGCGTGCGATCGCCACTGCCAGAAATCAGCGTCTTGCCATCGCGGCTGAAGCGGAGGCTATGAACTTGGGAGGTGTGGCCGCCCAGCGTAGACAGCAGCGTACCGTCCAATCGCCAGAGCTTGATCGTCTTGTCGGCGCTCGCAGTGGCCAGCAAATCGTCTGTTGGGCTAAATACCAGGCTATAGATTGGCGAGGAATGCCCCTGGAAGGTGTGGATGGGCGTGCCGTCCAGCCGCCACAGCCGTACCTGCCCATCCAGCCCGCTGGCGGCCAGGATTTGCCCGTTGGGACTAAAGGCTAGACTGGTCACCGCCAAATCGCCGCTGGGAATTGTCTTCCAGCGGGTTCCATCCGTCTGCCAGAGGCGGATCATTCCGTCGGCGCTGCCCGTTGCCAGGATTTTTCCATCGGGGCTATGGGCGACGATGCGGACGGGTGTGTTCTGGCTGGGCAGTGTGCCCAATCGCCGACCCGCTTCATCCCACAAGCTCACCGTGCCGTCTTCGCTGGCGGCGGCGATCGCCCCTCCATTGGGCGCGGCGCTCAGCGCATTGACCGCCTGACCGTGGGCAAACTGGCGAATTCCTGTGCCGTTGGGCTTGCGAAACCAAAGGCTACCGTCGTCATGGGCGCTGACAATTCGTTCGTGAGGCAGCACGACAACGCTGAGCGCCTGGGAGGTGTCGCCTGCCAGCGTTTGCACAGGCGTTCCATCCATCTGCCACAGGCGGACCGTGCCGTCGGCGCTGGCAGAGGCGAGCCGTTGCTCATCGGGGCTGAGGGCGGCCTGCCACACGGCTCCGGCGTGTCCCCGCAGTTGGTTGCGCTCGTGCACCCAGTAAATCGCCTGCTGCAACGAAGACAACACGCGCGATCGCACGTCTGGATTCTGCGCCTGTTCTCTCCGCTTTAGGGTGTTCAGCGTAAACCCTGCCTCTACGGCCTTCACCAGCGCTTCAAAGGTTTGCCCCGAGCCATACAGCGCCCCCGAAGCCTCCGTTAGCGCCGTCAGTCGCTCCCGTTCCGCAAGGCTGCGGCTACTTTCCGCCGAGCGATACAGGCTGAAGGACACGATCCCAAGGGCGATCGCCATTGCTCCTGCCGCGGTGATCGTCTGGGTCAGCAATCGCTGCTGCCGGAGGATCTGCTTTTGCTCTGCCAGTTCCTCCTGCTGATGATCCATCTCTTCGTTGTACGAAGCCCAGATGTATTCCTTCTGCACTTGCAGCGCTTGGGGGGACTTGCGATCGCTCTCTGCTAGCCAGTGCCGGGCCTCCTGAATTTCGCTGCCCCGCAGCAGCAGGCTGCGATCCTTGCCGCGTGCGTTCCATTCCGTTGCCCGCACCAGCAGCCGCGTGTGGGTTCGCACATAAGACAAATCGGCATCCAGCGCCGACACCAGGTTGCGAAACCCAACTTCAAAGCTGTCTGTATCTCGCAAAAAAATCCAGTTGATTTTGCCCAGTTCAGGATGCACCAGCGCCGGGTCAACGTCTTTGCAAACCACAGGCAGCAGCCGCTTCTGATGTTGCAGGGCATGTTCTAGCTCGCGGCCACACACCTCCGAAGCCGCCGACTCTGGGCTGAGGACAAAGATCATGGTGTCGGCGACCTCAATGCCCAGCTTAATTTCTTCCCACCAGTCCGCTCCCGACGGAATGCTGTCCCAATCAACCCAGACCTCGCGCCCTCGTTTTTGGAGCGCCTGCACCAGCGTTTGCACAAAGGGCTTGTTGCGACGGGAATAGGACACAAAGACATTTGCCGTTTCGCTGGACACATCCAGGATTTTCCAGATGTCCCTGGGCATCCGGCGGTTGGATTTGTGTGCCAGTTTCACCTCATAGGCGATCGCCCCCTCCTGCTCCACCTGGCGAACAATGCGCTTTTCCAATAGCGGCAGCAAAAACGCCTGCATCTCAGCTTCGGTCTGCTGAAAGTGAGCAGCCGTTTCGCTCAGAGACACAACATTATGGCGCAGCAGCCACCGCACCACCGACTGCTGTTCGTCAGGCAGCAGCAGCACATCCGCCATGCGAATGCCCGTGATGTTGTCAGGAAGAGAGGGCGCAGAGAACGCAGCAGCAGACCCGGATGCCAAATCGCTCATGGTAGATGCAACTTAAAGAAGCGGTGGGGGAAACCGTTTGGGAAAACCGTAGGGAAGCGATGGGCAACCCCAGAATGGTTCTATCCTACCGGGCAGTTTGGGAGATCGAGCGAGTTGTTGGCATTTTTTATATTTGCATGGAAAAACAAGCTACTCCATCAGTACGGGTTGAGACGGCACGGGTTGAGACGGCACGGGTTGAGACGGCACGGGTTGAGACGGCACGAGTTGAGACGGCACGAGTTGAGATCGAGCTAGAACATCGAGCTAGAACAGGGATGTTCCGCTGCTGCCATCGGGGCGCGATATCCTGAGAAATGGAGTTTGCGGGGAATGCTCGATGCAGATCTATCTGGACTACAGCGCCACCACGCCCACCCGCCCAGAGGCGATCGCCCGCTGGCACGCCGTTTTGACTCAGCAGTGGGGCAATCCCTCCAGCCTGCATCAGTGGGGTCAGCGGGCCACCGAAGCCCTGGAACTGGCCCGCGCCCAGGTCGCTGCCCTGATCAATGCACCACCTGACAGCATTGTGTTTACCTCCGGCGGCACCGAGTCGGATAACCTGGCCCTCTACGGCATCGCACGTCAATATTCCGCGCCCCAGCATTTGATCGTGTCCAGCGTTGAGCATTCGGCCGTCACGGAACCAGCCCGCCAGTTGGAGCGCCAGGGCTGGCAGGTGACGCGGCTTCCGGTCAACCGCCAGGGGCGGGTCGATCCGGCCGACTTGCAGGCAGCCCTGCGACCCAACACGGTACTGGTTTCCATCATTTACGGACAGAGTGAAATCGGGACGCTCCAGCCGATCGAAGTGCTAGGACAGATCGCCCGCGATCACGGCGCACGGTTTCATACCGACGCGGTGCAGGTGGCGGGGCGGCTGCCGCTAGATGTGCAGCGGTTGCCTGTAGATCTGCTCTCGCTGTCCAGCCACAAGCTCTACGGGCCGCAGGGTGTGGGGGCTTTGTATGTCCGGCCCGGCGTGGCGCTGGCTCCGCTTTTGGGCGGCGGCGGACAAGAGCAGGGACTACGGTCGGGAACTCAGGCTGTGGGCGCGATCGCCGGATTTGGCATGGCCGCAGAACTGGCTGCCCGCGAGCTACCCAGCGAAACGCCCCGGCTGATCTCCCTGCGCGATCGCCTGTTTGACCAGTTGGCCGACGTGCCGGAGCTTATCCCTACGGGCGATCGCCTGCATCGACTGCCCCACCACGTCAGCTTTTGCCTGCGCCACGCCGACGGACAAGCCCTGACGGGTCGAACCCTGGTGCGCCAGATGAACCTAGCTGGTATTGGCATCAGCGCTGGCTCTGCCTGCAACAGCGGCAAGCTCCAGCCCAGCCCTGTGCTGCGGGCGATGGGACTGGGCGATCGCCAGGCCACAGGCGGCATTCGGCTTACTTTGGGACGCTACACGACCACTTCCGATATCGACTGGACGGCGATCGCCCTCCGGCAAATCCTGGATCGTCTGGCGGCCGGACAAGGCTTGCAGCAGTCTGTGGTGTGAGCCTCTTATGGTGTGAGTCTCTTAAACGCCCAGTTCTGCTCTAGCGCAAAGTGCTGTAGGTTCTGCGGGGTAGGCTTTCCCTGATCCCACCTGTAGGGGGATTTGAGTCGAAGATCTGGTTTTGTAATTCAGGATACAGATTTACTTTCTCTTCATTGGTGGAATCTGTATTAATTGATTCACGCCCTGCGCCAAGTTTCTATGGGCTTCTGCCTATGGATCTGCGTCTGCTGGCGTTTTTTGCCACAGGTGCGACTGTTTGGAGCAACGGCAATCATATAATCTGCCAAGTTGACCTAGCTCTTTAAAGTCTGGGCTGGTCTATTATCCTCCTCTTCGATTTGGGGATGCGGTGTCGGTTTTGAGCCGCGTCATTAGTCTATCTACGTTCAAGGAACGTCCACCAATGTCTAGATTAGTTCTCAAAAAGCGAAACAGACGGCAGCCGCTGATCGATCGGCGCGGTCTGTCTGCGATCGCCAAAATGCTTTTAGAGCGCCCTCGGGCGACCATTAATTCTCTCTCTCCGACTTGGCAAGCCTGCATTCCCCTAGTGGCGCTGATCCTGCTGGTTAGCAGCACGGCTGCGGTTGCCCAGGATGCGCCTACGGTCGAGTCTCTGGCTGAGACAACCGCTACCCTGCAAGTCGGTCTGGACACCCTCTGGGTGGTGCTGGCAGGGGTGCTCGTGTTCTTTATGAACGCAGGTTTCGGGATGTTAGAAACGGGCTTTTGCCGCCAAAAGAACGCTGTTAATATCCTTTCCAAAAACCTAATCGTGTTCGCTCTGTCCACCATCGCCTACTGGTTCATCGGCTGGGGCCTGATGTTCAGCGATGGCAACCCCTTCTTTGGCACGGCTGCGCCCTTCTTCCTCTCTGGCGCAGACAACAGCCCTGCAACGGGTGATGCTTACGAAGGCGTGTACAGCGCTATTAGCTGGGCGGGCGTTCCTCTGGCTGCCAAGTTTTTCTTCCAGCTGGTGTTCGCTGGAACTGCGGCGACGATCGTGTCTGGGGCGGTTGCTGAGCGCATCAAGTTCATTGACTTCATGCTCTTCAGCCTACTGTTGGTCGGCATCGCTTACCCCATCACGGGCCACATGGTCTGGGGCGGCGGTCTGTTGGGTAGTGCTGGTTTCTGGGATTTTGCCGGTTCGACGGTGGTTCACGCCGTGGGTGGCTGGGCTGCGCTGATGGGTGCTGCTATCCTTGGGCCCCGTCTTGGGAAATACAACGAAGATGGTACTCCCAATGCCCTGCCAGGCCACAACATGAGCATTGCCACGCTGGGCTGCTTGATCCTGTGGCTGGGCTGGTTTGGCTTCAACCCCGGCTCGACGATGGGGGTTGGCGACGGTTCGGCGATCGCCCACATCGCGCTGACCACGAACATCGCGGCTGCCTTTGGTGGCGTGGCGGCGACCTTCACGGCTTGGTCTCTGCTGGGCAAGCCTGATCTGTCTATGACGATCAACGGCGTTCTGGCCGGTCTGGTGGCGATTACTGCCCCCTGCGCCTGGGTCACTGCGGGCGCTGCGGCCATCATCGGTCTGATCGGCGGCATCCTGGTGGTGCTGGCTGTCGGCTTCTTCGACCGCATCCGCATTGATGACCCAGTGGGCGCAACCTCGGTTCACCTAGTGAACGGTCTGTGGGGTACGCTGGCGGTGGGCCTGTTTGCCAAGGGGCCTGATGGCACGCTTTATGAAGAGGGTGGTGGCCCACTGGCGGGTCTATTCTATGGTGGCGGCTTGACCCAGTTCGGCATTCAGCTTGGCGGTACGCTGCTCTGTGGGTTGATCATCACCGTGCTGTCTACCATCTTCTGGTATGCGCTCAAGGCTCTGATGGGTATTCGAGTGTCTGCGGAAGAAGAATTGGTGGGTCTGGACATTGGCGAGCACGGCATGGAAGCCTACGCTGGCTTTGTGAAAGATGCGACGGGCGCTCCTTCGGGTGTCTACACCACCAGCAGCACCTCCACGGGCATTGCGGGTAATCCGAACTAATCGCTGACTTTCTGTTTTGGGTTTCCTCAGAACTAGAAGAGATTCAGTATCATAAGCGGTGAGTCTTGATGCTTGATCAGGCTCACCGCTTTTTACATCCGATTTCCAACCCTGAGCAAAAAGGACTGAGAGACAAGACCGATGCGCGATCGCTCTCTTCAGTTTGCAATCTACCTCGCGCCCTACTGGGCCCGGCTGCAAGCTCGGTTGCGGCAACTGCGGACAAAGTGGCGATCGCAGCCGCCAATTGTGCGGGCTTCCCTGATAGCCAATGCCGTGATGTTGACCTTACTCACAGGAACCCTGCTGCGGCATCACCACACTCGCCTCGCGCCCGGCGCCCTGTCTCAGGCGTTGCCCCAGCCCCCACAAGCTGTGCCCCCACCCGCCACCCAGACCGGAACACGCCACCTGCTGAACTATCAGCAGTGGGTTGACCTGTTGCAGCAAGAGGCGATCGCCGCCGCCGAAAATCCACCAGAGCGGCTGGCCGTGCTGCTGGGCGATTCCATCAGTCTATGGTTTCCGCCTGACCTGCTGCCGCCAGAGCGCAACTGGATTAATCAGGGCATTTCGGGGGACACCACCGATCGGCTGCGGGCACGCCTCCATCTCCTCGATCCTGTGCAGCCCCAAACCATCGTGGTGATGATCGGCATCAACGATTTGATCTGGGGCGCAGACGATGCAGCCATCCTGTCTCACTATCGAGATATTGTGCGCTATCTACGCCGCACCCACCCTGGAACGCAAGTGTTGGTGCAGTCCATCCTGCCCCATGCCGCAGAGCAGGCAACTTGGGAAGGGCGCGATCGCCTCTTAGCCTTACCTAACAGCCGCATTCGGGCGCTCAATCAACAACTCGCGGCGATCGCCCAGTCTGAAGGAGCCTACTATCTCGATCTATATCCGCTCTTTGCCAACGCCCAGGGCAACCTTAAGATGTTCCTCAGCACGGACGGTTTGCATCTCAATTCGCAGGGTTACCTGGTGTGGCGGGCAGCGCTGCAACTGTACCTGCGGCAAACACTGCCCACCGGGTAGCGCGATTGATTACGCCATAAACGTCTGCTTCAAAAATTCTGCTTCAAAAATAAAGCATTGAAGACGGTGCGACTCGGCGCGTTTGTTGAACCGGGCGATTATCCCGCAAGATGGGCTGGAAGTAAGACATTAACATCAGAATAATCAGCGTGATCCAAATCCAGGGAAAGTCGTTGTTGGGCGAGGGATCTTTGGGGGTCGAAAGGTCACGCTTGAAGTCACAAGAGAGGCACTGGTAGAGATTGGGGCCAGCCAGGATCACCGTCTTTTTGCCGCAGCTTGGGCACTCAACAATTTCAGCCATGAGGAGTCTCCTTAGGGTAGGGGCAGGAGCAGTCAATGTTTAAGGAACCAAATTTAAGGAACCAAATTTAAGGAACCAAGTAGGGAGCCAGGGCTTTTAGCTACAGAAACCTACTGGCCGTCCAAACTTAGCTATGCAACTTGAGTCATACACCCTGAGTGATAAGCCTGAGTGATGCAAATAAATATCAGCCTGGGATATCAAAATTACGTAAATCCCTTCTAAATTCTTTCTATGAAGTTTCTTGGCATCGATTTTGGCTGGACTTCTCAGCCCAGTGGCCTTTGTTGCTTGGTGTTTCAGGACAACGCTCTGTGGCTGAAGGATCTTACCCGTCTTGCCGATATTCCCGACTTGTTGGCCTGGATCGATGCCTGCGTGTCGCCAGAAGAGCCTGCGGGGGTGGCAGTTGATGCACCCACGCTAATCCCCAACGCCACCGGAATGCGCCTGCCCGATCGCCTGGCCCACAAGCACTTTGGACGCTATCACGCGGGCTGCTATCCGGCCAATCTGGGACTCCCGTTTGCTCAGCGCACCGTGCAGCTTGGCCTCAACCTGGAGGCTCGCGGCTTTGCCCACGCCCCGACGATTCAGCCCCAGGCTCCCATCCGCTTTCAAATCGAATCTTTCCCGCACCCGGCAATGGTGCATTTGTTTGGGCTGTCGCGCATTTTGAAATATAAAAAGGGCCCCGTTGCCGAACGTCGTGCCGAACTCGCTAAACTGCGGCATTACGTCCTGACTGTGCTGCCTGCCCTGACCCCAGCGCTGCATTTTATGCCCGATCAAACCCTGCCCAACATTCCCGTGCGCGGTGTGGACTTGAAGGCCGTAGAAGACATGCTCGACAGCATTGTGTGTGCCTACATTGCCGCCCACTGGTGGTATTGGGGCGAGGCGAGAAACTGGGTGTTGGGCGATCGCACTCAGGGCTACATCGTCGTTCCTGCCCCTGCTGCTGACCCGTTAAGCCACGCAGAAGAAGCTATGCCAGTGGGATAAGCTCAAGCCCCATATCCAATGTCTGACGCAGGTTTAGCCAGTGGTTCTCTTCAGCGATCTCGTTATCTCGTTGAGGACGCAAGCGCATCCGTTTGCCCTGCGCTGGGGGTCAGGTTTCAGAGCTTGCAGGTTATGACGAAATCTCAAGAATCATTGCGGTGGGTGCGGGGACATGGGTGGAGGGCGATCGCCACAACATCGACCAGGCAAGAGATTGGGCGATCGCTCTCTGGCTAAACCCCACATTTCCGTCCGTTACAGCCCGCACTCCGGGTTCCCCATCCTCTGCGACAATCGAATATCGTAAACGGGGCCAGTGCCCGCTCTACATCTGGGCTTGCTGCGCCTCCTTGTCCCCAACTCCAAACCCCTATGAAACTTGCCTACTGGATGTACGCTGGCCCAGCCCACATTGGCACGTTGCGGGTAGCCAGTTCCTTCAAGAACGTCCACGCCATTATGCACGCGCCGTTGGGGGACGACTATTTCAACGTGATGCGATCGATGCTGGAACGGGAGCGAGACTTCACGCCTGTCACGGCGAGTATTGTGGATCGCAACGTTTTGGCACGCGGTTCGCAGGAAAAAGTAGTAGACAATATCACGCGCAAAGACAAAGAAGAACGCCCCGATCTAATCGTGCTGACACCCACCTGCACGTCCAGCATTTTGCAAGAAGATTTGCAGAACTTTGTCGAGCGGGCGCAGCTAGAGGCAAAAAGCGATGTGCTGCTGGCAGATGTGAATCATTACCGGGTGAATGAACTGCAAGCGGGCGATCGCACGCTGCATCAAATCGTGCAGTTTTACATTGAAAAGGCCCGCAAAAAAGATGATTTGCGGACGGATAAAACGACGGAGCCATCCGTCAATATCATCGGCATTTCCACGCTGGGATTTCACAATCAGCACGACTGTCGCGAACTGAAAAAACTAATGGGTGACCTGGGCATTCAGGTCAACGCGGTCATTCCTGAAGGCGCATCAGTGCATGAGCTAAAGAACCTGCCCCGCGCCTGGTTTAACCTGGTTCCCTATCGCGAACTGGGGCGGATGACAGCGGAGTATTTGCAAGCTGAATTTGGAATGCCCTTTGTAGACATTACGCCGATGGGTGTGGTGGAAACGGCCCGCTGTATTCGAGCAATTCAAACCATTTTGAACCAGCAGGGCGCAAACGTAGACTACGAATCGTTCATTCAAGACCAGACGCTATATGTCTCTCAGGCAGCCTGGTTTTCGCGCTCGATTGACTGTCAAAACCTGACGGGTAAAAAGGCGGTCGTGTTTGGCGACAACACTCACGCAGCGGCGATTACCAAGATCCTGGCGCGGGAAATGGGCATTCGCGTGGTGCTGGCGGGAACCTATTGCAAATACGATGCTGAATGGTTTCGTGAACAGGTGCGCGGCTACTGCGATGAGATTTTGATCAGCGATGACAATGGCGAAATTGGAGATGCGATCGCCCGGTTGGAACCCGCTGCCATCTTTGGTACGCAAATGGAGCGCCACGTCGGCAAACGGCTGGATATCCCCTGCGGGGTAATCGCCGCGCCGATTCATATCCAGAATTTCCCCATCGGCTATAAACCATTTATGGGGTACGAAGGGACGAATCAGATCGCGGATTTGATCTACAACTCCTTCACGCTAGGCATGGAAGATCACCTGCTGGAAATCTTTGGCGGGCACGATACCAAAGAGGTCATCACGAAGGGCGTTTCGGCGGATTCTGATCTGGCGTGGAGCAAGGATGGTCTAGCAGAACTGAACCGCATTCCCGGATTTGTGCGCGGCAAGGTGAAGCGCAACACCGAAAAATTTGCCCGCGATCGCGGCATTGAAACTATTACCGCCGAAGTCCTCTACGCGGCCAAAGAAGCCGTCGGCGCATAGAGCGAGATCGCTGAAATGCGGGTTTGCTAAGATTTGCAGGGACAGTGATGTGCCTGATGTTTCGATAGTTTTCTTCTCAGTGAATTCCAGCAGTTTAGCGAACCGTTTAACGCATGGGCGATCGCCCTACCCGTTCCAGACAGCCGTTCAGCCTGTTGCTTGGGCGTTTTGGGCTGGGCGAGTGCTGGCTGTGGGGGTGCTGCTCAGTGTCGGCATGGCTACGGCTGCCCTTGCCGGAACCCGCCAGCCGCAGGCCACCGCCGCCGCACGTCAGGCATTTCGCCAGGAACAGCAGGACAAAATTCGTCCAGAACACTATGACCTAGCGCGATATCCCCTGACGGAGGAGACGGTCGGCCACTGGCGCGGGCTGCTGTGGGCGACGGCAATCGTGGAACCGGCCGACGAATCGATTGATGCAGCCATCGCGCGGCTGCTGGAGTTTGCCTATTCACCCGATGAGCAGGGGTTTTCGTCGGCGCAGCGGTCGGTGGTGGAAATGGCGCTTCAGGTGGGGACGCAGCGCTTGCTCAGCGAAACCTCGTCTCCGCAAATTGCAGCACAGCTTCAGCAAGTCCTAGAGCGCAGCGAGAACCCCCGCTGGGTGGCGATCGCCCTCTCGGCTCTGGCGCAGGCTACAGACCATGCGGCAGATCGTCGGCAGTGGGGCGATCGCGTCCGGCAGCGCTTCCCCACCTGGCAGCAGGAGCCGATTTTGGACACGACCCTGCGCGACGTGGCAGTGCTGGATGCGCCCCTGGCCCTGCCGCCGCTGCAAGATTTGCTGGACTGGCAAATTGCGCCTAACCAGATGCACGCCTATGTCTTGTGTCCGCGCGATCGCACGGCCTTGTGTCAACTGACGGTCAAAGACCGGACGGGGGCGTTTATGGAACGGGCAGACGGGACGCGATGGTCAGTGCCGCTGCTGCGGCGATCGCTCCACGGGCTACGCTGGAACCTAACACGGGGCGACACACCCCAGGGCATTTATCGGATTGAAGGCGTGCGATCGCCCAGCGCCGACACCTTCCGCGCCTACGGGCAGTTTCCCCGCGTGAATCTGTACGTGCCCCATGAGGCCGGCGTGCGGGAATTCTTGCCAGGACAGCCGGGAACCGTGGGGGCGATCGCCCAATATCGCGCCCTGCTGCCCCCGTCTTGGCGCAATTATTTCCCGATTTACCAAAGCTATTGGGCCGGGCGCATGGGTCGGGGACTCTTTCGCATCCACGGCTCCGGCGAAGACCCCGCCTTTTTTGCCAACAGCGCCCGCTTTCCCCACAGCTATGGCTGGAGTCCTGCGATTGGCTGCCTCTCCGCCCTGGAGCAATACGACGAATCCGGCAACCTGCAACAGGCCGATATGCCTGCTATTTTGCAAGCCCTGACCCAGGCGAGTGGCGCAGCATCTCCCTCAAACCTGGTGGGCTATTTGGTGCTGGTAGAGAGAGAGTGAGTAGAGGGAGAGTGAGGGCGCGATGTTCTCCGAATCTAGCCCCCCGTCATGCATGAACCTCTCCATCCGGCATGATTGCCCCGCTGAGGTATGCCCCCGTCATCTTTACCATAATCCGATCCTTCACGCCCATGCGGGCCCCGCGCAGGTTTGCGCCGCGCAGGTCTGCCCCGCTGAGGTCTGCGCCAATCAGGTTGGCATCTTGCAGGTTGGCGTGACTGAGGTCGGCTTCTAGCAAATTGGCGCGAAACAGATTAGCCCGCTCCAGGTTGGCATGGTTTAGGTTAACGCGGTGCAAAAAGGCATCGCTGAGGTTGGCATCGCTGAGGTTGGCGTTGCTGAGGTTGCGCCCGCTCAGGTCTTTTTCGCGCAGGTCGCGCCCGCTCAAGTCACTGCCGCTGAGGTCGGGGTCTTGGCGACGGGGGGGACGGGGCGGCGGTTCCGGCGGCGGCGGGCTGGTGTGGCTGCTGTGGGAATTGCCTGGATGCGTGTGGCTGGTGTGGCTATTGCCGGAGGCATGGGCGCTGTTGCCATTCCCGCTGGGCGGCTGCGGGGAGTGGTGGACTGATGGGCCAGCTGTTCCTCTGGCTGTGGAATGAGAATAGGTGGATTCGGAATAACTGGAGCCAGACGACCCAGCACCGGGATAGCTGGAGTATGCGCTACCGGGATAGCCTGCGCCGCGATAGGAAGAACTGGGGTCGGATGCGCCTTTATAAGTGGAGCCTTGGGCGTATCCGGGGCGGGCTGGCGGGCGATAGCGGGCGCGGGAATAGGACGGGCGAGATGGCTCTGGGCGAGTGCTGCTGGTGGATTGAGCCGATGGGCTGGCGGCAGCGCTTGATCCAGCGTCGGATTTCAAAAAGGTGCGGAGGCGATCGCGCGCCTGGTTAATTTCCTTAATCTTTTCCTGCGCCTTCTGATGCAGTCGCTCGTTATCAGTCGGAATTCGATCGGGATGCCACACAAACACCAAGTCTTTGTAAGCCTGGTTCACCTCTTCGAGGGACGCGCCAGGCTCCAAATCCAGGACTCGGTAGTAGTGTTCGAGGTCTTTCATCTAGAACACCATATCATTTCCCTAGGGGCGCGGGGATGGCGGAAATCCTCTCTGCATCATAGATTGATCGCCGGTTGATCGCCGATGGCGGCGGCTGAATGGGGGGTGGTCTGCGCTGCGCCCAAAATCGCCGCCCCGATTGCCATGAGTTGGGTTGAGCCGTTTGTTGGGATCAGTTGAGCAGGGGCGATCGCCCGTCGTCCCCATCCCGCGCCTCTACAGCAACTCTAAGCAAGACCCCGCAAAAACTCATCCGAGCTACGGGAAATCTAAATAATTGACGTGTCTAAAGCTTCATCTGTCTTGCAAACCGGGCCGCTAAACTGTGGGGTGATGAATGCAAAGGGTAAAAACAATGATGGATGCCACTGCACTCTGGCAACGCTATCAAGACTGGCTTTACTTTCATGAAGGGCTGGGTTTGTATCTCGATATTAGCCGGATGCGCTTTGCCGATGACTTTGTGGAGCGCATGAAACCCAAGTTTGAGAAAGCGTTTAAGGACGTGGCGGCGCTGGAAGCAGGGGCGATCGCCAACCCCGACGAAAACCGCATGGTCGGCCACTACTGGCTGCGAAACCCCGACCTCTCGCCCAGTCCGGAGATCAAAGCCGAAATCGTAGATACCCTGGGCAGCGTCAAAGCATTTGCCGCCAAAATTCATGCAGGCGAAATCCGCCCGCCCCAGGCCACGAAATTTACCGACCTGCTATCGGTCGGCATCGGTGGATCTGCCCTCGGCCCGCAGTTTGTCGCCGAAGCGCTCGGCCCAGAACCCGCGCCGCTCAAAATTCACTTCATTGACAACACCGACCCCGCAGGCATGGACCGCGTGCTAAATCGGCTCAAAGACCGGCTGAACAGCACGCTGGTTCTGGTTACCAGCAAATCCGGCGGCACGCCCGAAACCCGCAACGGCATGTTGGAAGTCAAGCAGTTTTACGAAAAGCACGGGCTAAACTTTGGGCAACATGCCGTCGCTGTCACCATGCCCGGTAGCAAGATGGATGGCATTGCCAAGTCTGAGGGCTGGCTGGCCACTTTTCCCATGCAAGACTGGGTGGGCGGTCGCACCTCCGAACTCTCCAGCGTGGGCTTGCTGCCTGCGGCGCTGCAAGGTATTGATATCCAGGCCATGCTGGACGGCGCAAAGGAAATGGACGAAGCCACCCGCGTCCCCGATCTTCGCAACAATCCCGCCGCCCTCCTAGCGCTGTGCTGGTATTACGCGGGCAACGGCAAGGGCGAAAAAGACATGGTGATGCTGCCCTACAAAGACAGCCTGCTGCTGTTTTCGCGCTATTTGCAGCAGCTGGTGATGGAGTCGCTGGGCAAAGAAACCGATCTCGACGGCAATAAGGTCTATCAGGGCATTGCGGTCTACGGCAACAAGGGATCTACTGACCAACACGCCTACGTGCAGCAGCTTCGGGAGGGCGTGCCCAATTTCTTTGTCACGTTTATTGAGGTGCTGGGCGATCGCCAGGGAGACTCGATCGAGGTGGAACCCGGAGCCACCAGCGGCGATTTTCTATCGGGGCTGCTGCAAGGCACTCGTCAGGCGCTCTACGAAAACCAGCGCGACTCGATCACGGTGACGGTTCCCCAAGTCACGCCGCGCATCGTCGGCGCACTGATCGCGCTATACGAGCGGGCCGTTAGCCTCTATGCCTCGCTGGTGAATATCAACGCCTACCACCAGCCCGGTGTAGAAGCAGGCAAAAAGGCAGCGGCCTCGGTGCTGGAGTTGCAGCGGCAGATCGTCGCTACCCTCAAGGCCACCGGGCAACCCCTCTCGCTGGCAGAACTGGCGGACAAGATCGGCGCATCTGACCAGGTAGAAACGGTTTATCTCATCGTCCGCCATCTCAGCGCCAATGGTCGCGGCATTACGCTGGCCGGAGATCTGGGCAAGCCCAGCAGCCTGACGGTTTCTGGCCGCTAGTCGGGTTTGTGGCTTGAGTCTCCGGCGCGATCGGTGCAACAGATCAACCCGTTTGGCAGGGGTGGGGAGTTTGGCGCTCTGCCCCTGCCTTTGCATGATCACGCCTTGTAAAAAAGAGGAAACTTTCATATCACGAAACGTGCCGGTTTTGCCATTTCAGTAACAATCTTTTTATAGTGGACGTATAGGCTAAAACTGTACGCTCACAGATGAGGTGCTGATATGGGTCTGAAAGGTCGCGTTGAAATTCGCCCGTTGACCTCGATCAAGGGCGGCATGGCTGAGTTTTATACCCCCCAGTCCAGCAATGAAACGATGCTGGTCAGTATTCCGGCGGGCATGATTGATGATTTATTCGTCCACCACTTCCAGACCGACCAGCTTCTGGTGGTGCGCGGCAGTTTTGTGCTGGTGGTGCTACAAAACCGCGAGTATCAATATATTCCCCTGAGCGATCGCCACCCCACAGTGGTCACGATTCCCCCCGGCATTCCCCACGCCGCGATCCATCTGGGTTCCGAGCCGTGCTTTTTGGTGAATGCGGTGCTGAGACATGGCGATGCCCACCCCAAAGACTATCGTCCGATGAGACCGCCGATGCCGTTTGATTTTGTGAAGGCTCGCGCCGCGCTAGCGGAGTTGGAATATCCCATTGGGATCGCAAGCTAGGGATTCAGGCTGCTGCACGGGGGCAGGAGGTCGGCTGAGCGAGGAATGCACGCGGCTTCCTGCCTCCCTTTTCGCTATGCCGTTGCGGCCGTTTCCTGCTTTTGCGCCGATCCCTGGGTGCCCAGTTGAATCAGCTCCACCTTATAGCCGTCGGGATCTTCCACAAAGGCGATTACCGTCGAACCGTGCTTCATGGGGCCAGGCTCTCGCGTCACCTTGCCGCCGAGTTCTCGAATGCGATCGCACGTCTCGTAAATATCTTCCACGCCCAGCGCAATGTGGCCATAGCCATTGCCTAGGTCATACTTGTCCGTGCCCCAGTTGTAGGTCAATTCCAGCACGGTGTGATCTGCCTCATCGCCGTAGCCCACAAACGCCAGCGTAAACTCGCCACCGGGATAATCTTTCTGGCGCAGCAGCTTCATTCCCAGCACATTGCAATAAAACGCCAGCGACTTTTCCAGGTTGCCCACGCGCAGCATCGTATGCAGCATTCTCATAGCGTTCGCCTCTCGTGTCTCCGTTGCTGTGTTCCCTCCTATTCTAGGGCAGGGTTTTGGCGTGACGCGGCGTTGGGAGAACGGGGTCTAGCGTTGATTCTCTGATTCTCTGATTCTCTGATTCTCTGATTCGTCCCACTCGTCCCACTTGCCCCACTCGTCCCACTCGCCTCACCTTGCCCCGTCTTCTATACTCAGGCTACAGTCAGCTAATATTTGACCCATTTCGGTAATGTCTCCTATGACTGACGCGCTCCGCAGAACGCCGCTGTATGATTTGGCGATCGCCCAACAAGCCCGCATGACTCCGTTTTCGGGCTGGGAGATGCCCGTGCAGTTTGGCGGCATCACACAGGAGCATCAGGCCGTGCGGCAGAGCGTCGGCGTGTTCGACATCTCCCACATGGGCAAGTTTGTGCTGCGTGGCGAGGCAATCTTGACCCAGCTTCAGCGGCTAGTGCCCACGGATCTGGGCGGGCTGCAACCGGGCATGGCGCAATACACCGTGCTGCTGAATCCGCAGGGCGGCATTGTGGACGACTTCATTATTTATGCCCAAGGGCGAGACCGGGCAGACCTGATTGTGAACGCGGCGACAACTGAGAAAGACAAGGCGTGGCTATTGGCGCATCTCTCAGGGGTGGAATTGGAGGATTGGTCGGGCGATCGCGCTTTACTGGCCGTCCAGGGGCCCGATGCCGTCGCCACGCTGCAAAAGTTTGTCGAAGAAGATTTATCTAATGTGCCGAAATTCGGGCATCTCGAAGGCCATGTTTTAGGAAAGCCAGGGTTTATGGCGCGGACGGGCTATACGGGCGAAGACGGCTTTGAGGTGATGGTGGAGCCAGAAACAGGACGCGAATTGTGGCGATCGCTCCTCGATGCGGGCGCAGTGCCCTGCGGACTGGGGGCCCGCGATACGCTGCGGCTAGAGGCGGCAATGGCGCTCTACGGCCAGGATATCGACGACACCACCACGCCCCTCGAAGCCGGCCTCGGCTGGCTTGTGCATCTCGACAAAGTGCCAGAGTTCATCGGGCGGGATGTCCTTGTGCAGCAAAAGCAGGACGGCGTTTCTCGCAGGCTCATCGGCTTGCAGCTTACGGGTCGCAACATCGCCCGCCACGACTACCCCGTGCTGCACAGCGGCGAACCCATCGGCAAAATTACCAGCGGCACGCTCTCGCCCACGCTGGGCTGCCCCATCGCCCTGGCCTATGTCCTCGCCGACCTTGCCAAAATCGGGCAAATCCTGGAAGTCGAAATTCGCGGCAAGAGCTACCCGGCCACCGTCGTCAAGCGCCCTTTCTATAAACGCTGAAAAGATTCTGAAAACGCTGATTTGTGAGCGCTGATCAAGCCCCAGCCCTGTCGGAAATCAGACCGACCAACGCCGAAAATTACGGTAATCTTTTCCTGTACGCTTCATTGCGCCCAAACCTATGAGCCTGGAATATCCCGAAGATCTGAAGTATACAGATTCTCACGAGTACATCCGCCTGGATGGAGATACCGCCACGATAGGCATCACGGCCTTTGCAGTTGATCAGCTTGGCGACATCGTGTTTTTAGAACTGCCCGAAGTTGGCGATGCGCTGGAAAAGGGCGAAACCTTTGGCACGGTGGAATCGGTCAAGGCTGTTGAAGAACTAAAAGCGCCCCTCTCTGGCAAGGTGATCGAGCGCAATGACCCCCTGCTCGACGCGCCAGAGCAGCTTGCCGACGACCCCTACGGCACGGCCTGGCTGCTCAAAGTGGAGGTCAGCGATGGAGCCGAGCTAGACGATGCGCTGTCGATGGAAGAGTATGTGGCGCTGGTGGAGGGAGAGGAGGGGTAACCCATCAATCCGGGAATCCCTTTAGAATGGACAGATATGCGTCGTAAACACACATTGTAAGTATGCGTTGTAAACACGCATCGTAAAGTAGTAACTCAGGCTAGCTTATGTCGGTTTTGGCGGCGATCGCAGTTCTTGCACTCCTTATCTTTGTTCACGAGCTGGGGCACTTCCTGGCGGCGCGGCTCCAGGGGATTCATGTCAATCGGTTTTCCCTGGGCTTTGGGCCGATCTTGTGGAAGTATCAGGGCCCCGAAACGGAGTATGCGATTCGCGCCATTCCGCTAGGCGGTTTCGTGGGTTTCCCAGACGACGACCCCGACAGCGACATTCCGCCCAACGACCCCAACCTGATGCGGAATCGCGGCGTACTCGATCGGGCGATCGTGATCAGCGCCGGAGTAATTGCGAATCTACTGTTTGCCTATCTGGTGTTCGTTACGCAGGTGGCAGTGGTTGGCGTGCCGCAGGCGTTTAACTATGAACCGGGCGTGCTGATCTCGCAGGTGGTGTCCACCGATTCGCCGGCCGCGCTGGCAGGTGTGCAGGATGGCGACATTGTGCTGGCGGTCAATGGGCAAAGCTTGGGCGAAGGCGAAGCCGCTCAGAAAGTGCTGATGGAGGCTATTACTACAAGTCCAAATCGCCCCATTAATCTGACCGTTCAGCGCAATTCGGGGCAGGTCAATCTCAGCGTTACGCCGAAGCCAGATGCCGAAGGCGTGGGCAAGATTGGCGTACTGCTGAACCCGAATGGCAAGGTTGAGTTTCGCCGTCCAAATGGACTCTTCGAGGTGTTCAGCCTTGCCGCCAGAGAGTTTCAGAATGCGTTCTCGCAGATAGTTCAGGGCTTTGTCTCGCTGATTACGAACTTCTCGTCAGTGTCAGGGCAGGTGGCTGGCCCGGTCAAGATTGTGGAGCAGGGCGCAAACCTAGCGGCAAATGACTGGATCAACCTGTTCCCGTTCACGGCCATCATCAGCATCAATCTGGCAATTATTAACATTCTACCCCTGCCTGCGCTGGATGGCGGACAGTTGGCGTTTCTGCTGATCGAGGCGCTGCGCGGGAAACCACTGCCCACTCGCTTCCAGGAGAGCGTCATGCAGACGGGATTGATGCTGCTGCTAGGGCTGGGCGTGTTTCTGATTGTGCGAGACACTACCCAACTGTCCTTTTTCAGAAATTTGCTTCAGTAATTTGCTTCAGTGACCTGCGTCGGGAACGTGCTTTAGACAAGCTTTGGACAGGCTTTAGACAAGGAAGAGATTGCGTGCCAAGACGGGCGGGACAGAAGCAGCTGGCCCTGGAAATTCGGGCGCTGGAGATCTTGGAGCGGCTGAAGCGGCTCTATCCGAATGCGACCTGCTCGCTAGATTATGAAACGCCCGTGCAGTTGCTCGTGGCCACAATCCTGTCGGCCCAGTGTACGGATGAGCGGGTGAATAAGGTAACACCGGAGCTATTTCGCCGCTTCCCGGATGCAGCCTCAATGGCGAGTGCAGACCTGGCAGAGCTTGAGGAACTGGTGCGCTCTACGGGATTTTATCGCAATAAGGCAAAAAACATCCAGGGAGCCTGTCGCAAAATCGTCACTGATTTTGGGGGACAGGTGCCGCAGACGATGGAAGAACTGTTGACGCTGCCGGGTGTGGCCCGCAAGACTGGAAACGTGGTGCTGGCTCATGCCTTTGGGATTAATGCGGGCGTGACGGTGGATACTCACGTCAAGCGGCTGAGCCAGCGACTTGGGCTGACGACGCATACAGAACCCGTGCAAATTGAGCGCGACCTGATGAAGCTATTGCCTCAGCCCGACTGGGAAAACTGGTCGATTCGCCTGATTTATCACGGGCGGGCGGTGTGCAATGCGCGGAACCCGGCGTGCGATCGCTGCCAGTTGGTCGATCTCTGCCCCTCCGCCGACCCGACAAAAGCTGCACTGGCGACAACGCCTGCACCTATACAGAAACCTGCGCTCCTCGAACCTTGATTTCATAGCTTTGTGGCCCCTGCTCAAGGCCAAACAAAAAGCTGGGAGTTGATTGGTGAATCGCTCCCAGCTTTATTAGATTCAGGTAAATTCAGCTTGCTTGGGCAGACTCATCAGACTCATCAATGGGAGTCAAATAAATGGGGGGCGAACTCTACCCGCAAGCATGGCTGAGATCTGCAAGTTTGGTTTTGGCAGCAACATCTAGCCGATGCGTTCCACAGCCGTGTTGCTGACACTGGGACAGTTCTGGTCGCGAAATAATCGCTTCAGCGACAGTCCGTTGCTTCAAACCGTTGCTTCAAACATGCGTACCAAAAGGGGCCTTCCAAACTGCGCTTATTTATATAGACGCTAGCGAAATATAGACGCTAGCAAAGCAGGGCTACATCCTCTGGTGTTAGCGAGATGCCGTTTGGCTGCGACCGATAACCTCCAGACTGACAGGTGCGACACCGCTACCGATCATGCCGATGGCGCGGGCAGCCCCCGCCGATAGGTCAATCACTCGACCCCGTGAGAATGGGCCCCGATCGTTGATGCGAACCACCACCGATTGTCCGGTGTTGAGGTTGGTCACGCGCACCTGGGTTCCAAAGGGCAAGTAGCGGTGGGCAGCGGTCATGGCGTTTTGGTTAAACACTTCGCCGCTGGCGCTGCGGTTGCCGTGGAATCCGGGGCCGTACCAGGATGCAATGCCTGATGCAACTCGCGTACTGCCTGTTCGGTTTGCAGGAGACACCGACACACGAACCGCAGGACGGGGACGATCTTGGATATCTTGCAGCGGGGGAGCGCTTCCCAACAAGCGACGAAGACGATTGGTGGCTTGCAGCGCGTCTTCGGCTGGGTTGCGCGTAGTGTCCGGCAAGATAATATCGGCGTTCATCTCGATTAGCTCTTCACTGCCAACCTGGATGACGTAGCGCTCGCGCTGGGCATCCCAGCGGACGGTAATCGTTTCGGCGCTGGTGCCATCTCGGTAGATCTGGCGCAATCGAGCCGCGATCGCCCCAGCTCGCTGCATCGGGTCGGCCGAAGCGTCCGCCGTTGCACTTGAGCCGGAATCGGGCTGCCCAGGCACCACCGCAGACGCATCTACTTCGGGTGGGGTTGGGCGCTTGACCGTTTCCGATTCGCCAGTCGCCCTACCTTCAGCCGCGCTATCTAACGCGCTTGCTGTAGAAACCGATGATGGATCGGGCTGGGTGACGGCACCCAAAAACGTGAAGACAGGAATGCTCTGAATACGGAGCGTGGCTGATGAGCGGTTGTTCACCTCATGCGGAATGATGGTGACCGTCAAGTCTTCAGCGGTATCTGTTTCTTCCTGGTCTTGATACTCGCCTACCTTGCGGACTTCGCCGAGGGCGGCAGCAATCCGACGAGTGGACGGGGTTTCCGAAATAGCTCCGGGCTGGGCTGTATCTGTTTCCGAGGCGCTACCCACGGTTGCAGACAGTGGCGCAGGGGAACCTAGCTCGGCTGAGGCATCCAGGGAGGGAACCTTTTCCTGGGAAACCTCGTCACCCTCGCTAGCGAGATCTGTCTGTGCGTCTGCAAAGGCAGCCGAGACAGGTGCTAGAGCAGTGAACAGGAAGGCGGCAGTCGTGAGGCCGCTCCAAAGTTTCTGAGACATACACTCCATAGTGAAGGACATGGTGAGCCGAGACCCTGAACCAGCTTTGGGATGGCGATCGCCGCAAAAATACTCTGACGGCCGTCCATCACGCCAAGCACACTAAACACAGACGCATTGACCAGTAGTGAGCCAGCGCCGTATCGGGTTCAATCAGAGCAGACCATCCGCAAAGCAACTCAAAAAGTTTGCACCAGGCAGAAAATTTTTGAGTCGCCTAACGGCTGACCGCTCAACTCGTACTCATTTCGTGTTCAACTTATGGCTGTGGAACTGACTTAGCCTAGCATAGGAAATTTTGCCTGGGGATCAGGGTTCCCCAATATGCGTAGAAAACTTTACACAAGCTTCATACGGATTTGTCGGGTAAATCCTTCGTCCCAAGCGTATTTGAGGTTTTTCTTCCGCAAACTTACTTCACGGAAACTTTACATAATTTTTGTTTTTCTTAGACTTTTCTCCCGTCAATTTCAGCCTTCCAGTTTTGGCCTTTCAACCTCAGCCTTGTTCCGTTGAACCGAGCAATCCAAACTTGCAGTGTCTCTCAGGCAATCTATGGGGTCATGCGAAGCGCAGTGAAGGGGAAGAGAGGATTTTTGCGTTCAGTCCGTTGTTCTCTAGCTGTCCCTGATGCCACTTTATTCGATATCAAAAGACTAAAGCTATCATAGTATGGTATCACATTCATGGGTGTTATGCCAAAACGTACCAAGTTCCTCCCCCGCAACCCCGAAAAACCTTCTCCGCGCGATCGCTTTTGGGCCGTCCTGGCAAATACGCCCCGCCTGGTTCAGTTGGTTTGGCAAGCGGCACCCCGGCTGCTGCTGCTGCAACTGGGGATCACGCTGAGCAACGCCCTCATCCCCGTCGCCCAGCTTTACATCAGCAAGCTCATCGTCGATCAGGTGGTCTTGGAGATATCGCAGCCCGGAGTCGATTGGACAGTTTTAGGTCGCTTGGTCGGGCTGGGGCTGGGCATTACGCTGGCGCAAGTTGGTCTTAATCAAGCTGAAACCTACACCACCCAGGTTTTGAATGACCGCTTCACGCTGTATGCCAACCAAATCTTGCTAAAACAGGCAATTCGGCTCGATCTGGCCCACTACGAACTGCCAGAGTTTTACGACACGCTCAACCGTGCCCAGCAAAGCGGCAGCGCCTACCCCGTGCGTGTGTTTGAAACGCTGATTGATCTAGCGGGTCAGTCCATCACCTTTGCGGGTTTGCTGTCGCTGCTGGTGGCATTTAATCCGCTGCTGCTGTTGCTGCTCCTGTTGTTGGAGTTCCTCCAACTTTTTTTTCACGAAGTCGTAGTTATGGCGGGC
>NZ_DVEA01000303.1:0-33487 GCF_015295965.1 Thermoleptolyngbya sp. M55_K2018_002 | reverse complement strand
CCACCCAGACCCGCCAGGGCAGCGGACGAATCAGCCCGTCCAGCGCCAATGCCTGGGGCAAGGCAACCCGAAAGTTGTTTTCACACAGCCGCAGCACAGCGCAGGGATAGCCTTGCAGCGCCGTGGTCAGGGATTGGAACGGGCTGATGTGGGCAATGGACTCGCCAAACAGGTAGCGGGCAACTTGCAGCCCGTCAATTCCAGCAAAGTCCCAGAGCGTGCGATCGGTTGAGGGGGCGGGGGGCATAGAACGCAGCGTAGATGGAGATGGGGATACAAGTGTTGCGGAACACCAAAAGGTGGAGATGGAGCTAGAGATACAAGCGTCGCGGAACATCGAAAGTCGGAGTTCGCTGACTATGCTTTGACCCGGCTTTTGGTGGGGTCGTAGGGGGAAAGGGGGCCGACCGTTGCGCGATCGCGCCGCTTGATACCATCCAAAAAGCCAACCTCAACGACCATTCCCAGTTGAGCATAGTCCGGCGCAATCTGGGCGATCGCAATGCTGCGGTTCAGCACAGGCGAAAACGTCCCGCTCGTGACCTGCCCAATCCGCCAGGGCTGCCCTGCGGCATAGACCCCCTGCCCGCCACAGGCGACCTCATTCCCCGCCAGGGTTAGCCCAACCGCGACGAAGGGGGGGCGCGATCGCAGCGCTTCTAGGGCCGCCCGACCGATAAAATCGCCCTTACTCTTCAGCGCCACACTCCACCCAATCCCCGCCTGATAGGGCGAAATCAGGTCATTAAACTCCCGTCCCGCCGCCAGCAACCCCGCCTCGATACGGGCACAGTCGATAGCCTCCATCCCCATCGGCAACAGCCCAAAGGGTTTGCCCGCCTCCATGATCGCGTCCCACAGCGCCAATCCGTCGCGGGGGTCTACAAACAGTTCATAGCCCAACTCTCCCGTGTAGCCCGTGCGCGAAATAAACACCGGGATGCCCTCCAGCGTCCCCGTGGCAAAGCGGAAGTAGCCCAGTTCCGCCAGCGTCGAGAGGCCCCACTGGGGGTCGAACCGGATCAGCGGAGTCAGCAAGTCGCGGGAGCGGGGCCCCTGCACGGATAAGTTATGGAGGCGATCGCTCGTCGGCCTGATCTCCACCGCAAAACCCTGGGCCTGGGCAACGGTTTGCAGCCACAGGGCATCGGTGTCGCAGTTGCCCACATAGCGAAAAGCCGCTTCCCCCAAGCGAAACACAATTCCATCATCCACCATGCCCCCGTGGGGATTGAGCAAGCAGCCATAGGCCGACTGCCCCACCGCCAGTTGGGCAATATTGCGCGAAAACACCCACTGGAGCAGCGCCAGCGCATCTGCCCCCGTGAGGTCAAACTTTCGCAACGCCGACAGATCCATCACCGCCACCCGCTCCCGCAGGGCCCAATAGTCCGCCGCCTTGCCCTGCTGAGGATAGGAGAGGGGAACCCAAAAGCCGTTGTAGTCTGCCAGATGTCGCGTCAGGTCTCGGATGCGGGGCGTGAAGGCGCTGTCTTGCGTCAGACGCAGCGGCAGACTGGGCGCAGCGCGATGGCCCCTCAGCCTGGAGAACGAAGACTCCGCCCCATAGATGCGGACGTGAATAGGCGTAGGATGCCAGCCATTCACAGGGTCGATGTCGTCGGGACAGGCCGAACTAGCACAGAGCAAATCCTGGTGTGCCCGCAGCAGCACATAATCCCCCGGTCGTGACCAGGCCTCTCCGGCGATAATTGCGCCTGTGCTATCTACCTCAGTATTGAAAAAGAAATTGATCGCAGGCCAGCCCAACCGGGGCGCAATGCCGTAGGGCCCAAGCACCTGATTAAAATTTTCGCTGCAACTGGGATGACCCGGATAGCCTGCATCTTCGTAATAGCGGCGAGTGCAGGCCAGCATGAAGCTATCATGGCGACCGCAGGTATCCTGCACCATCTCCACTAGCGGCCGCATCTGCTGAGAAAAATAGTGGCTGAACAAACCCACTTGGGGCATCGCCAGGCCCAGCAGCGTGCGCGTCACGGTGCCGTCCAGTTCCTCCCCATAGCCCTCGCCCGCAAAAGCCAGAAAATCTGAACACTGGCTGCCGTCTACGTCAATAATCTGGATAAATTGACCCGCTTTGACTGGATAGGCGATCGCCGTTCCTGGTGCAACCCGATACTCCGCCACAACGGGCGCGAGGGGCGCAGGCAGGTCGGTCGCAGGGTCTGTCGCAGACACCCAAGTCTGTTGCATCACAGCCCCCGCTACACAAACGGAAACGGTCGCCAGGGAATCCACTGGCTCCATAGCGCCGCCAGCGTACCGTCACTCAGCAGCGCCTCTAGAGTCTGGTCTAGCGCGTGGTGCAGGGCTGCATCGGCGGGTCGGAGGGCGATCGCAAACGGATGCCGCGTTTCCACGGTAAACGCCAGCCGCAGCGACGAGTCAGCCTCGGCCGCCGTGATCAGCACCAGTTCATCATCCACTAATGCGTCAATCTCGCCCGCCCGCAGCGCCGCCAGCATCTCCGGCAACACCTGATCGCTCCCCGGAAACGGCACCAGCGTCACGTCGGCAAATTGCTCCCCCAGCGCCAGATTGGTGCTATCCGCCAGTCCCCCCAGCTTCATTCCCCGAAGATCAGCCGCCGTGTGGATGGGGCTATCGGCCCGCACGATCACCGCTTCATCATAGATTCCGTAGGGCCGGGTAAAGCGGCTGTGGCTGAGGCGTTCTGCCGTCACCGCCTGGTTAAACCACACCACATCACACTGACCCGCGTGCAACGTCGAATAGAACTCAGACATGGGCAGATTTTGCCACACGGGCACCAGCCCCAGCTTGGCACACACCGCCCGGGCCACAGCGGGTTCATACCCCAGCCGCTCGCCGTTTTTAAGGTAGCTCATCGGGCGAGCATCAAAATCACTGGCGGCAATCGTAAGCTGCCCCGGCGTTAGCGTTGAAAATTCCATAATCCTGCACAAACAGACGCACTCCATTGTGCGGAACTTGGCCCCCGCAGACCGTAGCGAATTTCACAAATAGAGTGGGCAGGCAGCGCTACAGTGGCCCTCGATGCCGGGGGCCTGTCCTGCTGGTTATCCAAACAGGCTCGATTCCCCCCACGTTTCACTCGGACTTTCTGCGGTATGGCTTATTCTCCCCTTCAGATTACTGAGGACGACATTCAACGGTTCCAGACAGACGGGTTTATCATTCTGGAGCAGTTTATCGATCTGGAGCTAGTGCAGCAGTTGCGCGATCGCATCGAGCCGCTGTTTCGGGGTGAGTTTGAAACGACGGTCTACCCCGACGAGTGGCACTGGCGACCAGGGCTGAGCCTGCCAGACGTGACCCGCGAAATTTGCAATGCGTGGAAGAGCGATCGCACGATTGCCAGTGTCGCTCTATCAGCAGAGGTCGGCCGCATCAGCGCCCAACTGGCGGGCTGGCCAGGGGCACGCATCGGCCAGGATAGCCTTTGGCACAAACCACCCGGTGGCGGCAAGGAGATTGCCCTGCATCAGGACGGAGCCTACATCAACTATCTCACGCCCGCCGAAATGGTCACCTGCTGGATTGCGCTGGATGATGTGAGCCTGGAAACGGGCACGCTTCAGTATGTGCGAGGGTCCCACCGCTGGCCTTTGCTTGAGGTCGCGGGAGAGTTTCATGCACCCCAAAAAGACTATCGCTGGGCCATGCTGGAAACCGCAAAAGCAGCCGGGGTCAGCGAGCCAGACATTGTGCCCCTGACAATCCCCGCCGGGGGCTGCGCCTTCCACCACGGGCTTTTGTGGCATGGCTCTGGCAAAAACCTGAGTGAAACCACCCCACGCCGCAGCCTGGGCATTCACACGATCAGTTCTGAAGCACGGTTTAGCGACGTTCCCCCCGGCTATATCTACGGTCGCTACAAGCGGATTAACGACAGCACCCTGGATGAATCCTTCTTCCCTATCCTGTGGACGCAGGACGGCTACCGATCGCCCCATCTAGCCAGCTATTGCAGAGATGCGATCGCCCTACCCGCCCTAGTTTAGCCCTAGTTTAGCCCTGGTTTAGCCCATCTCTAACCCAATCCCAAATCTGCCGAAATACCCCCGATCGGTCTGCGCTACAGGCAGCAGGAGTTGCGCTCCGCCAAACTGGAAGATCACATCTTGATGATTCCGCTGGGCCCGCTGCCCCCTGGCTGTGTAAGGCGTTTGGCGATGAATTCGATCGGTCAGGGCATCGTCAAAGTAAAGCTGGGAGGTAAACTCATAGCTGCTTGGGGCGATCGCCCCTGAGGGAGACGCGGTGCGAATCTTGAAGTGAATATGAACGGCTCTGCCAGGATACCAACCCGGATAGATAGTCAGGAACTCAGCCACACCGTTTTGATCAGTCCGCTGGTAGCCCCGTAGAAATGCCTGACCTGTGGTGTCTGACTGGCGATCGCGCACGCCAGAATATACGCCCGCTGCATCACACTGCCAAACATCCACCAAAGCATTGGGCAGCGGCACACACCTGCGGGAACCTTCCGGCTGAAAGCTGTCCACCTGAAAGACCTGAAAAAGCAGCCCCAACGGCACTCCCGCACTGATCTGCCCTGTGGCAGGGTCAGTGCGAAGATCAGCCCGATTGAGCTGCGTATCGACAAAGAAGGGCCCCGCCGTCTGCTGGGGCCGCACAATGCAATCGAGCAGGTCATCTGCCTTCGCCAAGCCAGAAGACGCAACGGGCGGCAACCCCTCCGGCTGACGGGAACACCCAAACACCGCCGTACCCGCAACGCCTCCCAAAAAGCCAAGGACTTCTCGCCGAGACCGCGCAAGCCTGCCGACTGGGGAGCGTGAAATTGCTGGCGATCGCAGTTGATTCATGGTGCTAACTCTTTTGAATGCAGGTTTGGATACAGGCTCTCTGGATAATGCCCAATCATGCCCCAATCTTAGACAGTGATTTAGAACGCATGAACCATTTTCGCCCTTTCTCTGAAAAACTTGAAAGCCCTGGAACTCTTCAGCTTCAGGGCTTTTAGGTTATAAGCGGGTGATGGGACTCGAACCCACGACATTCAGCTTGGGAAGCTGACGTTCTACCACTGAACTACACCCGCATTTTTGGAGACTTCTAGGATAGCATTCTGACCCCTGATCAGGCGATGGGGGAGGTTGTTTACAAGGGGAGGCTGTTT
This sequence comes from Thermoleptolyngbya sp. M55_K2018_002, assembly GCF_015295965.1. NCBI lineage: Bacteria > Bacillati > Cyanobacteriota > Cyanophyceae > Oculatellales > Oculatellaceae > Thermoleptolyngbya > Thermoleptolyngbya sp. M55_K2018_002. The sequence goes on along the minus strand of NZ_DVEA01000303.1, from coordinate 28,335 downwards.
ACAAATAGATGAGTTTGTATGAGCGAGTGCTATCAAAATGAGCGATCGCCCATGCAACAAATCATCATAAATTCAGTCCAAGCAGACTAAACAGAACAGATTGCGGCTATTTCTCAAGGTAATTCCTCCTATTCTAAAAAATAGTTGAAAATAGAGTGGAAATTGCTCGCTGACCTCACTCTATTCGTCTATTTTGAATAAAGGGTTGATTATATGGAGACGGGAGCAACATCTGTGTTTGCGGCTATCGAGCATTGGGGAACGGAGGGAGTGCCGCGGGCGCGGGTTAAGGGGTACGACCTCTCATCTGCAAGACGTGATCTCAGATCACAATGCTGGTGATGCGGGCGATCGCCCCGGCTGCTCCATCTCACCCCCATCTGCCGCTAGGTACGCTACGGTATCTATATCGTAGAAGTGGGTACTCTGATCTAACAGTCAAGATCTAACAGTTTCTAAGTTGCCTCCTGTCCGAATACTTTCCGAATACTTAGTGTTCTGTTGTCTTTATCGCTGTTGCCTTTCTTCCTGCTGTCTTGTAGCGCTGTGAGCGATTCGCAATGTTTAACGCTACTGAACTCCTAATCTCTGACTTTGTGACCAAGCTCAAAGAGGGATATCACCATACCTATGGCGGTCTCAATGCTGGCTATGAAGATATTATCGGCTGGGTCGGGGCAATGGCGCTGGAGAACATTGCCAACAGCGACGCGCTCTATCACAACATCGAACACACGATCCTGGTGACGCTGGTGGGTCAGGAAATTTTGCGTGGCAAACACATCCGCGAGGGTGGCGTTTCACCCGATGACTGGCTGCATTTCATTGTGTCGCTAGTGTGCCACGATATTGGCTACGTGAAAGGGGTCTGTCGGAGCGATCGCGAAGGCTGGTATGCCACCGGGCAAAACGGCGAAATGATCAGCCTACCGCCAGGATCGTCCGATGCAGCCCTCACGCCCTACCACGTCGATCGTGCCAAGCTCTTCATCGACGAGCGGTTTGGCGGCAACCAAAAGATCGACTCTGCTATTGTAAAGCGCAACATCGAGCTAACCCGCTTTCCAGTGCCCCACGACGATGACCACCAAGATACGATACACTATCCAGGGCTGGTGCGGGCTGCGGATTTAATTGGTCAGTTGAGCGATCCCCGCTATCTCAAAAAAATTGGGGCGCTCTACTACGAATTTGAAGAAACAGGCGTGAACAAGGCGCTGGGCTATCGCCATCCAGGTGACCTACGGGCAAACTATCCCAAGTTCTATTGGAACGGAGTCTATCCCTATGTGAAAGATGGTCTAAAGTATCTTTCACTGACGCAGCAGGGGCAGCAAATCATTGCTAACCTTTACTCCAACGTGTTTGTAGTCGAGCATGAACCAGGGGGACAGATCTCCACTCCCCACCCCGAAAATCAGCCTGTAGGCAGCGCAGCCCATTAGGCAGTGTCTTAAAACTTTCTAGGTCGTTAATTGTCTTGAGTCGATCCCCCTTAAATCCCCGCGCTTACGCGCCGCTTCGCTAGAAATAAGGGGGAGTTCCGGGGTGGTTCGGCTCGGTTCCCACCTTCTTAAGGTTTTAAGGGGGGCTAGGGGAGATCAAAGAGCTTTAAAACACGCCCTTGTATTTTGGATGGAAGTAGCAGGAGTGACTCTGGACACGCCCTCAAGCTCAAAGCTCGCTGCCTAGATTAAAGAGCCTCCTGCCCTCAGTTTAGATTGCCAACAGCAGACTGGACGATATAACGGGTGTTCAGCATCATGAACCAACCCGGATCGACAAGGATAGCACCGGGAGTGCAATCGCCCCTCCCTCAGGGATGCTCCGATGACATCCACGATTTGTTTAGGTATCGACATCAGCAAAGCCAGCTTTCATGCCGCTGTCGTCTTAGCTGACATCAGATTGCTGCTTAATTTCCGTTCCAACTCCCTTTGGAAATTCTTGTAAGGAAATTCTTGTAAAAACTAACCCTATGCGTCGTTCTACTTCCCTTTTTAGCGCTGTATTTCTGGCTTGGGTGACTGGGCTATCGGGGGCGATTCCCGCAGGGATCGCTTCGCGAATCGCCCAAACCCCTCCACCCGACCCTAGCGGCTCCTGGCTGGACGAAAATATGCCCAACTGGAACCAGCCCGGTGCTGCCATCCCTGCCGCTCCCCAGCTAGAGGGCGGTAGCAACCTGGAGTATTGTACGCAATCGTTTCGACAGGCAACACTGCCCGAAGATGCGCTGGTGGAGGCTGCGGGCTGGACGCTGACCGGAGCCGCTCAGGTTTTCAACAATACAACCGTAATCACAGGCATGGCCAACGCTGACGGGATGTGTCGCCCCCTCCGCTATCAGGTGTTTGTGTTTAAAAAAGGTGCATTTGTGGGCACGCTGTCGCCCATCCTGATGGACGCCCGAACGGATGGCAGCGTCTTTAGCGTGGATTTGTCTGGTGCAGACGGACTGAGTGCCCAGTTTAATCGCTACGAACCTAGCGATCCGCTGTGCTGCGCCTCTAGAGAAAGCCGCGTGTTCTACGAAATTCAGACCAGAGATGATACTGTAATTCTGGTTCCCAACTTGCCAGCGGCAACCTTTTCTAGCCCCGATGCCCAATAGCGGCGGGTTCCAATTCTCAGGCTCGAGTGATGCCTTCTAGATCTGCATCCGCCCTTAGAGTAGTGGAATAGATGCTGCTGACACGAGATTTTACGGGGTCTTGTGCAAACTTATGCGTCAGTTTTTTGCTTCTCGCGCTGTCCAAGCCGCTCTCCAGTTTGCGCTGATAAGCCTGTTGAGTTGCGGGCTGGCGATCGCCGGAGAATTGACCCTGCCTCTATCCCCTGCCCTGGGGCAACTGCCCTCCCTGCCCACGCGATTGTCAAATCCGGCTTTTAGCCCACCCGATGGTGTCAGCCGCCACGGAGAATACGAGACTGCCCCCATTCGCTCTCCACTTGACAATAAATGGTTATTTGAAGTCACGTCTCCAACGATTTTTAACCGGGAAGATGTGCCGCAGAATCGCTTGCCCGTGGAAGTGCGAGCGCAGGAGATAAATGCGCGACTGTGGCGCGTGCTGAGTCGAGCCGCCAACGCCAAAGAAACCCCCAAGGTGACAATTGCTATCCTCAACAATCGCCCGATTTTGCAAATCAGTGATGACCAAACCACGCGCCCGATTCGCTTGGTCACCGTTACCGAACCCGACTCGGATTGGAATGGCAAACCGCTGGATGAACTAGCAGAGGAATGGCAAAAAATTCTGCAAGACGAAATGGTTCGCTTTAAGGAGCTAACTTCCCAGAAGGTGATCTTGCAGCGATTGAGGCGGGCATTTCAGCTTTTTCTGGGGTTGCTCTTGGCCAGTGGCATAATCTGGTTTTTGCAGCGGGTTTTAACTCGTCGTCAGCAGACATTAGAAGCCCACTATGAGGAGCAACTTGCGGCGATCGCCAGTGCAGAAAAAACGCATCAGCGTAACGCGCCAATAATCACAAATGTCTCGTCCGATTTGCCAGAAGGAGAAGAATCAGAAGCACGAGAAATTGCAGAAATGCGATCGCATTTTTTAGAAGCTTTGCAGGCTCAGTTTAGCGTCAAACGACAGCTAGATGTTGACAAGTTTCTAAAGTGGGCGCTGTTTTGGATTTTCATTTTGATGTGGTATGTCGGCATTGCCAGAATTATATCAACTGTGCCGCTTTTGATGCGATGGAGCGTTTACGTTTGGGCAACCCCTCTTGCCCTACTGGCAATCTGGTTTGGCATTAGTTTACTCATTCGTATTAGCCGCAGCTTAATTGATCGGTTTCTATTTTCCTGGAAAATCAATGGGCTTTTACCAATCGGTGAAACCCAGCGTATTGCCCTACGAACCAAGACAATTTCCGAGGCCCTGAAGGGGCTAATTACCTTCGTTTTAATCTTGGCTGGAATTGTCTGGACGCTGGGCTTATTTAATATTCCAACAAGTTCCATTCTGGCAGGTGGCGCGGTTATTGGTTTAGCTATTTCCTTTGGTTCTCAAAGCCTGATCAAAGATTTGGTAAACGGCTGTCTTATTTTGATCGAAGATCAGTTTGCCGTTGGGGATGTGGTGAAAATTGGGGACAAAAGTGGACTGGTTGAACGGCTGAATTTGCGCGTTACTCAACTCCGTAACGGTGAGGGGCAGCTGATTACCATTCCCAATAGCAGCATCACTAATGTTTGTAATCTGACGCGCCTCTGGTCACGAGTCGATTTCTCAATTATCGTCGCCTATGAGAATGATCCAGTGAAGGTTCTGAAAGTGCTAAAACAGGTTTCGGAAGACCTCTATAACGAGCCTGGGTGGCGCGATCGCCTGATAGAATCTCCTGATGTTTTAGGCATTGATGAACTCGATCATACGGGGATGCTGGTGCGAGTGTGGATTAAGACACTTCCGCTAGAACAATGGAGCGTCGGCCGCGAATTTCGGCTGCGCGTTCGTCAAGCATTTGAAGCAAATCAGATTCAAATTGGCAAACCTCAATGGATTACCTACAGCGCCAGTTTGGAAAACCTCAATCTCAACGCTACTCCGGCAGTGAGTTCCCCATGACCCCTCCTGCGCGAAGTCCAGACCTGAGCCAAGCAGAACGGGTGAAACAGGCCGCGCTAGAGTTGGGGTTTCACAAAGTCGGCATTGCTTCTGTCGCAACTGCCGCAGCGGAATCGGCGGGGCTGAACCGCTGGCTGGCGCAGGGCTATCACGCGGATATGGCGTGGATGGCGAACCCCCGACGACAGGACTTGCGGCAGATCCTGCCGGAGGTGCAGTCTGTGATCTGCGTGGCGCTAAATTATTACGTGAATCAAATGCGGTCAACTGCGCCGGGAGTGGCCAAAATCTCGCGCTACGCCTGGGGGCGCGACTATCACCGTGTCTTGCATAAAAAGCTAAAGGCGCTGTGTCGCTGGCTGGAGGCCCAGGGCGACGGGATTCAGACGCGCTTTTATGCTGATACGGGCCCGATACAAGATAAGGTCTGGGCGGAGCAGGCCGGGCTGGGCTGGATTGCCAAAAACAGCAACCTGATTACCCGTGAGTATGGTTCCTGGGTGTTTTTGGGCGAAGTGCTAACGAATCTGCCGCTGCCAGCCGATACGCCCCACACGCAGCACTGCGGAAGCTGCACCCGCTGCATCGAGGCCTGTCCCACAGGCGCAATTGTGGAACCTTTTGTGGTCGATGCCAACCGCTGCATTGCCTACCACACCATCGAAAATCGCGCCGCAGAACTGCCCAACGATATTGCCGACAAGCTCGATGGCTGGGTGGCAGGGTGCGACATCTGCCAGGACGTGTGCCCCTGGAATCAGCGCTTCGCCCAACCGACGGACGTGACCGAGTTTCATCCCTATCCCTGGCACGTCAACCCCGCGCTGGCGGAACTAGCCGAGATCTCGGACGAAGAATGGGGCGATCGCACGACGGCTTCGGCGCTGCGGCGAATCAAGCCGGAGATGATGCGGCGCAATGCGCGGGCGGCGAGTGGAGAGGGGCAGATGGAGGGAGGAGGCGAGGGGGAAAGGCGATGACAGGGGGACAGAGTGCTGAAGTATTGGCATCCCAACGAAACAGAACACGGCTCTCATCATTCTCCCCCTGCCTGATTTCCTGATCCCATCATCTCATTTAGGACTTACGAACTTGCGATTAAGTTTTCTGGGGTTTGGACGATTTCTCGCGGGCTGCACCCGCGAGAAATCGTCCAACTGCGTAATCTTTCGCAGGCTAGTAGCTGTCGCCTTTACTCACGGTTTTTTGCCCAAGCTGGTGATTCGCCTGATGCAGCCGATTGGCGATCGCCTGTCGCCAGGCCAGATCCACATTCGGATCAGCAATGACTTCCTGAGCAAGCTGGCGATAGACGGCGCTGGTGGCAGCGTTGACCTGTTCCAGCAGCCGGAGGTTGTGATAGACCGTGCGAGGGGAGGGAGTGTCCATAGGAATTGGTGGGTTGATGAGTAGTGCGGGGAGGCGGAGCAGGAGAGGCTGCGGGCGTTAAGCTGCCTGACCTCTCCTGCTTTACTGCTTTACGGTAGATCGGTGCTGCCCATCAAGTAGCGATCGCACTCTCGCGCTGCGCCGCGCCCTTCGTTGATCGCCCAGACAATTAGGCTCTGTCCGCGCCGACAGTCGCCTGCGGCAAACACGCCAGGAATGCTGGTGGTGAACTGACCGTGGGCAGCTTTGATATTGCTACGGGGATCACGCTCGATGCCCAGGGAGTCGAGCAGCGGTTGCTCTGGCCCCAGAAATCCCATTGCCAGCAGCACCAGTTGAGCAGGCAGCACTTTTTCCGTGCCTGGGATGGGTTGGGGAATGAACTGACCCTTGTCGTTCTTTGTCCATTCCACCTGCGTAATGTGAATCGCTTTTACGTTCCCGTTTTCATCCCCTTCAAACTTCGTGGTGGTGGTGAGGTACGTGCGTGGGTCCGCCCCAAACATGGCCGCCGCCTCCTCCTGTCCATAGTCCATTTTGTAGACCTTGGGCCATTCCGGCCAGGGGTTGTTGGCGGCGCGTTCCTGTGGGGGCTTGGGCATGATCTCAAGCTGCACCAGGCTCTTGCAGCCGTGGCGAATCGACGTTCCCACACAATCGGTTCCCGTGTCCCCGCCGCCGATAATCACCACGTCCTTTCCGGCTGCGGAAATGTAGTCTTTGCCGGGTTGTTTGTCGAGAACAGCGCGGGTATTTTCCGTGAGAAACTCCATTGCAAAGTGAATCCCCTTCAGGTTCCGCCCTTCAATCGGCAGATCGCGCGGTTTCGTTGCGCCCGTGCAGAGCAGCACCGCGTCATAGTCCTTCAGCAGCGCTTCAGCAGGTAGGTCTTTGCCGATTTCCGTATTGCAGACAAACTCGATGCCCTCGGCTTCCAGCAGATCCAGCCGCCGCCGCACGATCTTTTCCTTATCCAGCTTCATGTTGGGGATGCCGTACATCAGCAGCCCACCGGGGCGATCGGCCCGCTCAAACACCGTCACCCAGTGGCCAGCGCGGTTAAGCTGATCGGCGGCGGCTAGTCCAGCCGGGCCAGAGCCAACGATCGCCACCTTTTTCCCGGTGCGGTGGGCGGGCGGTTTAGGCGTGATCCAGCCTTCTTCCCAGCCCTTTTCGATGATGGAATACTCGATGTTTTTGATGGTGACGGGCGGATTGTTGATGCCCAGCACGCAGGAACCTTCGCAGGGAGCAGGACAGACACGCCCCGTGAATTCAGGAAAATTGTTGGTCTTGTGGAGACGATCGAGGGCTTCGCGCCACAGCCCACGATACACTAGGTCATTCCATTCGGGAATCAGATTGTTGATAGGGCAGCCGCTGGCCATGCCGCTGACCAGCATTCCCGTATGGCAAAAGGGAATGCCACAGTCCATACAGCGGGCCCCTTGGGTGCGGAGCCGCTCCTCCGGCATGGGGTTATGAAACTCGTTCCAGTCGCGAATGCGATCGCCCGGTTCGCGTTCGGTGGGTGCTTCGCGAAGATATTCGATAAAGCCGGTTGGTTTGCCCATAGTGGTGTTTTGACGGATTAGATCTTTTGAGGGAATGAGTTAGGCTAGGTCTAGCGCAGCAATGAAATCATGCAAGTCCCGGATAACCCAAGCAATAGCGATATTCGAGATGCCCTGGTTCAGTTTCGAGACGAATTCATTCTGTTTCGAGATGACGTGAATCAAAAGTTTGAGCAGCTTGACAATCGGCTTGAACAACTGGAAAACCAGTTTGAAAAGCTGGACTACAAGTTTGATGTCTATCAGAGGGGAACTGATGGCATGGTGCGAATGGCGACAACGATCATCATTGCAACAGCTTCTGTCATCGTTCTTTCTAATTTGAGTCCAGCGGTTAACGCCCTGATCACAGCCCTTTCCAGTGCCTCCAGCGGTTCCTAGCCCCCTTCTGGGGTGAGTAGCACCCACCCCAAAAGAGAAGGTTTAGCTGCCACCCACGCGGGCCACATCGCGGGCGTTTTGCTCGAAGGCGGCGGCCAGGGCATCGTCGCCACTGAGGCCAGAAGACAGGGCAGCGGCGATCGCCTCCAGGACGCGCTTGTAGTCATTGGGCATCACCTTGACGAACTTCGGCACAGTGTTGTCCCAATCCGCCAGCACCCGCTGAGCTACGGCGCTCTGAGTATAGTCGGCGTGCTGCTGAATCAACTGGCGCAGATCGCTAATTTCTTCAGCGTCCTCCAGGGTTTCCAGCCCCACCATTGCCGTGTTGCAGCGGGTCGCAAAATCGCCCGCTTCGTCTAGCACGTAGGCCACGCCGCCGCTCATGCCTGCGGCGAAGTTGCGCCCGGTGCTGCCCAGCACGACCACCTTGCCGCCCGTCATGTATTCGCAGCCGTGGTCGCCTACACCCTCCACCACCGCCGTCACGCCAGAGTTGCGGACAGCAAAGCGTTCGCCCGCGATGCCCCGCGCATACAGTTCGCCAGCGGTCGCACCATAGAGCGCCACATTCCCGACAATAATGTTTTCTTCCGCCACAAACGTTGAACCAGCAGGCGGATAGACAATAATCTTGCCGCCGCTGAGGCCCTTGCCCAGGTAATCATTCGCGTCGCCCTCCAGTTCCAGCGTCACGCCGCGCGGCACAAACGCACCGAGGCTCTGACCTGCGCTGCCCTGGAAATGCAGATGCACGGTGTCGTCCGGCAGCCCTTCCCAATGGCGCTTGGTAATTTCGTTGCCGAGAATCGTGCCGACCACGCGGTTCACGTTTTTGATCGGCAGCGTAGCGCGGACAGGTTCGCCCCGCTCGATGGCGGGCTGGCAGAGATCCAGCAGCATCGTCAGGTCGAGGGATTTTTCTAGCCCATGATCCTGCGCCATCTGGCAATAGCGCCCGACTTCCGGCCCCACTTCTGGCTGATAGAGGATCTTGGAGAAATCCAGCCCCTTGGCTTTCCAGTGGTCAACGGCTCGCTGCGGTTCCAGCACATCCGTCCGGCCGACCATTTCGTTCAGCGTGCGGAAGCCCAGTTCCGCCATGATTTCCCGCACTTCCTGGGCGATGAAGGTCATGAAGTTGACCGTGTGCTGGGGGTCGCCTGTGAACTTTTCACGCAACTGCGGGTCTTGGGTGGCAATTCCCACCGGGCAGGTGTTGAGGTGGCAGGCCCGCATCATGATGCAGCCTAGCGTCACCAGCGGCGCTGTAGCAAAGCCAAACTCCTCAGCTCCCAGCAGAGCAGCAATGACCACATCCCGACCCGTCTTCATCTGCCCATCGGTTTCCACCACAATGCGCGATCGCAGATTGTTTAGCACCAGCGTCTGATGGGTTTCCGCCAGCCCCAGTTCCCACGGCAAGCCCGCGTGCTTGATGGAGGTCTGGGGCGATGCGCCCGTGCCGCCGTCGAAGCCAGAAATCAGCACTACATCGGCGTGGGCCTTGGACACCCCCGCCGCAATCGTGCCCACGCCCACTTCGGACACGAGCTTGACGCTGATGCGGGCCTCGCGGTTGGCATTCTTCAGGTCGTGAATCAGTTCCGCCAGGTCTTCGATGGAGTAGATATCGTGGTGAGGCGGCGGCGAGATCAGCCCCACACCGGGGGTGGAGTGGCGCACCTTGGCGATCCAGGGATAGACCTTCTTGCCGGGAAGCTGCCCGCCCTCGCCCGGTTTTGCGCCTTGGGCCATCTTGATCTGGATTTCCTTGGCTTGGGACAGGTAGAGACTGGTCACGCCAAAGCGACCCGAAGCCACTTGTTTAATGGCGCTGTTTTTGGAATCGCCGCGCTCGTTTGTCCAGGTATAGCGGTCGGGGTCTTCGCCGCCCTCGCCCGTGTTGGACTTGCCGCCGATGCGGTTCATGGCGATCGCCAGCGTTTCGTGCGCCTCCTTGGAAATGGAGCCGTAGCTCATTGCGCCCGTCTTGAAGCGCCGGAGAATCGCCTCCACGGGTTCCACCTCCTCAATCGGCACGGGCTGCCGTAGCTTGAATTGCAGCAATCCACGCAGCGTGAAATGCTGTTGATTTTGATCGTTCACTAGGGCGGAATATTGCTTGAACAACTCGTAGTTGCCCTCGCGCACGGCCCGTTGCAGCGTGTGGATCGTCAGCGGGCTAAACAGGTGCGCTTCGCCCTCCTTTCGCCATTGATATTCGCCGCCAACATCGAGCGTTTCGTTATCCGTCGTCCGTTCCGCAAAGGCGTGATGATGCCGCAAAATCGCTTCCTGAGCGATGACCTCTAAGCCTACACCTTCGATACGCGAAGCCGTCCAGCTAAAGTAGCGATCTACGACGGCACGATTTAGCCCGATCGCTTCAAAAATCTGCGCCCCGCGATAGCTCTGGATGGTGGAAATGCCAATTTTTGACGCGACTTTGATCACACCCTTGGTGGCAGACTTGACGTAATTTTTGCAGGCCGTGGCGTAGTCTACATCCACCAGCAGCCCGTCGTCGATCATGCCCTGGAGGGTCGCAAACGCCAGATAGGGATTAATCGCGCCGCAGCCATAGCCGATCAGCGTCGCAAAGTGATGCACCTCACGAGGTTCGCCCGACTCCAGCACGATGCCGCAGCGGGTGCGCGTGCCCTGGCGAATCAGGTGGTGGTGCAGTCCCGCCACTGCCAGCAGCGCCGGGATGGGGGCCTGAGTTTCACTGACGGAGCGATCGCTCAGGATTAAAATACTGGCTCCAGCGGCGATCGCCCCATCCGCCGCCGCAAACAGCGCGTCCAATGCCTGCTCCAGCCCGGCCGCGCCCACCTGCGCGTCAAACACCATCGGCAGCGTGGCCGAGCGGAACGGCCCGTCTGCTTGCGCCTTGAGCTTTGCCAGTTCCGCATTCGTCAGAATCGGCGTTTTCAGCTTGATCATCTGGCAGCTTTCCGGCACGGGTTCCAGCAGGTTGCGCTCGGAACCAATGGTGGTTTCAGCCGAGGTAATGATTTCCTCACGAATCGAGTCGATGGGCGGATTCGTTACCTGGGCAAACAACTGCTTGAAGTAGGTGTAGAGCAGCTTGGGGCGATCGCTCAGCACCGATAGCGGTGTATCCGTGCCCATTGCGCCCACCGCCTCCACGCCGTCCCGCGCCATCGGCAGCAGCAGCATCCGCAGGTCTTCAAAGGTGTAGCCAAAGGCAGTTTGCAGACGAGTGAGGTCAGCAGGGAGAGCAGCGGGGGATTCAGTTGCAGAGGGCAAACTGGCGAGATCCACCAGATACCGATCCAGCCACTCGCGGTAGGGCTGCTGGGTGACGATTTGCTGCTTTAGCTCGTCGTCGGCAATGATGCGGCCCTGGTTCATGTCTACCAGAAACATGCGGCCGGGCTGGAGGCGACCCTTGTGGGCGACGCGCTCTGGCTCGATGGGCAGCACGCCCGCTTCCGAGGCCATGATCACCAAGTCATCGTGCGTGACGTAGTAGCGGGAGGGACGCAGCCCGTTGCGATCCAGCACTGCGCCCATCATCGTGCCGTCGGTAAAGGCAATAGAGGCGGGGCCATCCCAGGGTTCCATCAGGCAGGCGTGGTATTCGTAAAACGCCTTTTTGTCCTGGCTCATGGACTCGTGGGCCGTCCAGGGTTCTGGAATCATCATCATGACGGCGTGGGGGAGCGATCGCCCGGCCAAGGTCAGCAGTTCCAGAGTATTGTCAAAGATTCCAGAGTCACTGCCGTTGATGTTGATCAGGTTGGGGACTTTTTTCAGGTCATCCCCAAACAGGTCGGACTCAAACAAGGCTTGACGGGCGTGCATCCAGTTGATGTTGCCGCGCAGGGTATTGATTTCGCCGTTGTGGGCGATGTAGCGATAGGGGTGCGATCGCTCCCAGCTTGGGAACGTGTTGGTACTAAAGCGTGAATGCACCAGACCCAGCGCACTCTCCATATCCGGATCATGCAAGTCGGGATAGTATTTGCCCACCTGCTCCGGCATCAGCATCCCTTTATAGACCAGCGTGCGGCACGACAAACTAGCCTGATACCAGAACGGATCGATACCAGCAGTGCGAATGGCTTTGTGAACGCGCTTGCGAATGACAAATAGCTTGCGCTCGAACGCCAGATCATCGGTCAAATCGGGCGATCGCTGAATGAACAGTTGCCGCATAAACGGTTCGCTGGCCTTTGCGGTGTTGCCCAGGGATGAATTATCCGTCGGCACATCGCGCCAGCCCAGCAGCGTTTGCCCTTCTTCGGCAATGATCTGAGCGGCGATCGCCTCTCCCCGCCGCCGCTGTTCCGGATCAGGCGAGGTGTAGGTCATGCCCACGCCATACTGCCCCAGTTCAGGCAGCGCAATGCCTTCGACTGCTGCTACTTTCTCCAAAAACTTGTGGGGAATTTGCATTAAAATTCCCGCGCCGTCGCCCGTATTGCTCTCGCAGCCACAGGCACCCCGGTGATCCAGATTGATTAAAATCGTCAGCGCTTGCTCAATAATGTCGTGGGATTTTTGCCCCTTCATCTGCACCACAAAGCCCACACCGCAGGCATCATGCTCAAACTGCGGGTCATAGAGTCCCTGGCGATCGGGCAGGTGATTCAAAACATGGGGCGGCTCAGCGGACAAAGCGTGCTGGTTCATGGCGACGACCTGAAGGCGAAACGTAAACGTGAAGTTTTATCTAGACGCAGGTGTTGACTACGCTTCTAGATGCAACTGGCATTTTCTAACAGGCTTTTGGGTGAAGGTGCAGGTCTTAAGGATGTTGTCAGATCTGGCGTAGAAATGTCATCATTTGGTGTGTTTTGCAACAAAGCTGGGACGCAAAACCGTTGCAGAAGTTATTAAAAATTCACTCAATTTGAGCAGGCGTTATTCTCCAGAAAAGATCTGAGATTGGTAGTGGATTAACGTAAAGGATTGAGAGCAAAAGTAACGCCATCGCATTTTGAGAGCTTGAGGGACGAGAACCCCCAGTGGAAGCCGAAAGACAAGGACACTCAATCTTTCGTTGATCTACTGCTGTTGGAGAAAATTCCGTTAGCGGGTATCGCCAGGGCTGCCAGGGTTTCAGCTCGCTGGCTCCAGGCTTATGTCAACTTGACAAACTACGTTGAACGACTGAACAACACCCTGAGGAAGCGGATTTCTCGGTTGGAGAGGAAGACGTTGTCCTTTTCCAAAAAGATTGAGAATCATATCGGTGCGATTTGGATGTTTATCTATGACTACAATCGCCGTGTCAGAGAAAAGCTAGCAGAACGGGAAGAGGCTATCTTTCCCTCCATCCTTTACTAAAAGGCACTACCCGCTATTAATCGCAATTAAATAGATTCTGGATCAATGCCGAGGGCCCGCAAGCGCTTGGCGAGTCGTTCTGCGCGACACTCTGCCTGCTCAGCCCGCTGCTCTGCCTGTTCGGCTTGCTGCTGGGCCTGAAGTCGTAGCCTTTCCAGTTCTACAAACGTCAGAAAGGGCTGCCCATCTGGGCGGAAAATCTGCAAGCCCGACTCGCTGGGTTCAAACCGAATCTGCAAGCGCGGACTGACCCACCCGTCCATCTCCTCGATCACGTCGAGCCATCCAGCGGGCGATCGCAGCCATCCGCTCAGGTCAATCTTGTCCGGGTCGTAGAGGTAATACTCCTCCACGCCATATTGCTCGTAAAAGCGAAACTTTTTCGCCATTTCCTTAAGCGTGTTTCCCGGCGATAAAATTTCAAAGACTACCTGAGGCGGGAGATTTGCTTCGCGCCACTGAAGATAGGAGCCGCGCCGTCCCTTGGGCCGCCCAAATACCACCATCGCATCGGGAGCCTGACGCAGCGTATTGTCGCCCTCAACGGGATACCACAGCAGATCACCTGCCACAAATACATCTGGATTCTCTGCAAACAGTAGCTCTAGGTTTTCCTTGATAGTGACAATCCAGGTGAACTGTTCTGTGTTGTTTGCCATCGGTTCCCCATCGGTTTCGGGATAGATGATGGTCGATTTTTCAGGAATTTGAACCATCGCTGTCCTCTCGATGTAGCGCTGCTGAAATCCAAAATCAGGAATCGATACAAGGCTTCAAACGTTCTGGCAATCTTGAGCGTGAATTCTATTCTAAGGGAGCTTCTGTGTCAGGGGGATTCCGCAGGTCAGGACGAGAGCGATCGCCCTCCAATCGCCCTCCAACGGCCCCGGTGATTATCCAAATTGCCCCAAACGTTTCCACTCAGGGGGCCAGGTGGCGCTTCATAATGCGTCCCAATGTCTCCATCCCCCGCTCGATCGTCGCTGCATCAAAGGAAAAATTCAGCCGCATTGCCGGATAGCCCTGCAAATTTGGAAAAAACGTGGAACCGGGCGTAACCAAAATACCTTCGGCCGCCGCCTCACTGCACACCAACTGCATCGGCAGACCGTCCGGCAGCTTCACCCAGAGAAACAGCCCCCCAGTGGGCACCGTCCAGGAAGCCTCGGCAGGAAAGTATTGCTCCAATGCCTTCAGCATGACACCACGCCCCTGAAGATTGCGCGTACACAACTGCGCCAAATGGCGGCGATAGTAGCCCGTCGCCAGATACTCGCTGACGATCGCCTGCGAAGCCGTAGACACACACAAATCATGCAGCAGCTTGCGCTCTAGCAGTCGCCCATAGTCGTCGCCCGTCACCACCACATAGCCCACCCGCAGACCGGGCATCAGCGTTTTGGTAAAGGTGCCTGCATAGATTACCAGGTTGTCTTGATCGAGCGCTTTGATGGGCGGCGGCACAGGGTCAAAGTTCAGCCCTTCGTAGGCGTTGTCTTCCAGAATGCGGCAGTCGTAGCGGCGGGCCAGATCGAGCAACTGCTGGCGATGGGCGAGGTCAGTGGTGATGCCTGTTGGGTTGTGCAGCGTGCTGATGGTGTAAATCAGCCGGGGGCGATGGCTGTGGAGATACTGCGCCAGCAGGTCGAGGTTCATGCCGTCGCGAGTCATGGGAATGCCGATCACCCGTGCGCCAAGCTGCTGAAGAACCGCCAACGCGCCGTGAAAAGTCGGGCTTTCTACAATGACCCAGTCACCGGGCTGCACAATTTCCTGCATCACCAGCGATAGTCCCTGCATAGACCCATTGGTGACAATCAACTGGTCGGGCGAGGCATCTAGCCCCTTTTGCACCAGCAGTTGAGCAATTTGCTTTCGCAAGGGATATTGTCCCTGCGGCAGGTCATAGTTAAACAGCAGCGCCCCCATCTCCTTAAAGGCGCGACGAGCCACCCGCTGGAGAATGTCTGTGTCGTGGGGGTGGGGAAAGCCGGAACTGAAGACCGTCACGCCATCCTGATGCAG
Source organism: Thermoleptolyngbya sp. M55_K2018_002 (assembly GCF_015295965.1). NCBI lineage: Bacteria > Bacillati > Cyanobacteriota > Cyanophyceae > Oculatellales > Oculatellaceae > Thermoleptolyngbya > Thermoleptolyngbya sp. M55_K2018_002. Next base: position 13,061 of record NZ_DVEA01000303.1, on the reverse strand, counting down.
CGCCGACACGGAGGCCATGTAAATGTCGAAGTAAGACATTTCGCCCTGGTCAGGAATAATGACTTCCTGAGAGGGGGCAAAGCGGGACGGCGGAATCGGCGAGGTGACGGACGGTTCGCTAACGAAATAGCCAGAGCCAGGGCGGGCGTAGATCAGTCCGTCTGCTTCTAGCACGCTGTAGGCTTCGATAACCGTGAGCTTGTTGACCTGGGCTGCTTCGGCCAGGCTGCGGATGGAGGGCAGGCGATCGCCCGGTTGCAGCGTTCCCGACTGAATCAGGCGGTGAATGCGCTGACGAATTTGCAGATAGACGGGCTGGGGCGATCGCCGATCAAGGGGAATTTTCACAGGCGCAGAGCGGCGCAAAACAACCGCTACGAAAGCACTATAGATGCACTATAGGCGATCGCCCCCGTTTTCACCCGGTACAGTTTGGCTCAAAACAGGTAGTACAGTTTCCAGTCTCCAATAACTGTACTAGTTAAAGTTTGAAAATCTGTACCTTATCAAATGACTTTGAATTAGCGAAGCTTGGAACTGTGAACCCCTTTCCCTCCTCCAAGCCGTATGAATGTTTCTGAAGTTTCTCCTACTTCCTCATCCCAGGCTCCTTCGATCAGCGCCGCATCTCATCTCGAAAATCCGAATCGTTCAACTCAAAATCGTTGGTTAGAACTGGTTTCAAGTTGGGTTAATCACTTATCAGGAAGCTCAGAGCCAATCATCCGAGAAATTCCGCAAAAGACTGGCTCAAGCCTCTGGCAAATCTACGATCCACACACTCAATCTAAAATCACTTGCGCTTCCGAACGCGAAGTCAGAATTTGGATAGAGCAGCACTACTCTTCGAGATAGCTGCCAGCTATCAACACCTCCTAGCTAACAAAAAAACTATGAGGGGAAGGCTGAATCCATTCTCCCTTAGAAGACTCCGTTCCATGCATCTAGAATGCTGAGCATTCGCTTATCGCCCAGCTTCTCGACCCGTTTGACCACATCCGAAAATGAGGTGAAGGGCGCTTTGGCACGAGCTTTTTCAATGTTTTTGATGAGTGTGTCAGCCGTTTTACCTCGAATACCAGCACTCGCCAGCTTCTGCATCAGGGTTGCTGGAGAGGCGGTATTGAAGGTTTCCAGCGGCTCTACCTTCTGAGGAATCTGCTGCTGGAGTGTCTGGAGTTGTTGTTCCAATCGCTGTGTGTCTCGCTGCTGGGTTTGTTTTATGTCTTGAATTGCAGCATCTAGTCGCGCTTCTAGATTGGTGAGCCTTTGATCTATATAGGCAGGAGGGGCAGGGTTAGGCGTTTGCGTGTCGGGGCTGGGCACTGAAGGCGGAGACGGATGCAGCGCTCTAGATTGTTCAAATTGTTCAACCGCAGCGTCTGACACATCCTCCGGCACCACAAACGCATTCACCATCTCGGCTTCGCGGGGGTTGATTTCTCGTGCCCGCACGGCAGCATAATACTCGCGATCGCCCGCTAGCACCTCATAGCTTTCTGCCCCCGTCTGCTTCAGCAGAATGGGAGACAGCAAACCACCCGCCGCCAAAATGCTCTTAGCCAGCGCTTCGATTTCATTTACAGCAAACTGAGAGCGGGGCACCTTCGAGGTAATACTTTTGACATCCACCAGATAATATTCGCTCATTCCCTAGGCCCCAATTTTTTGCATCACTTCGTAGGAAAGGTTCCTGAACTCCTTCACCGACTCGGAATCTGCATCAAATTCAAAAATAGACTTGGGGTCTGGAATCTCCAGGTTTCCCATCGTCAAGGTGTTGTTCACGCAGTTAGACAAGGCAATCCGCTCATAGATGACGGTATCCAGCAGCGGCAGCCCATACCGCTGCACCACCGCTTCCCGCTGCCGGGGAAAGACATGCTCCAGGTAACGATTATTCGTTAACACCTTGGAAGGCAAAACCCCTAAGACATTGAGTGGCTTCTTGCCGATGCTAGACCGTGTTTCATTTACCTCACTGACGAAGTTCTTGACATTGCTCAAACCCTGGTTCGCAAAGGGCTTCAAATCAGACGGAATAATCAAATAATCGGCCGCAATTAGCGCAATTTCTGCGTAGAGATCACGGGAGGGCGGCGCATCAATAATCACAATGTCGTAGTCGTCTTCTACTTGCTGGAGCTTCATATTCAGGCGGAGGCGACTAGCGGCAATGCGAGTCAGGCGCTGTTGTTCATCGATTAGCGTAATGTGCGAGGGGATGACATCGATTTCTGGCGTGTTGAACCCATTGGAGCGACGGACAATTTCCGGAATGAAGTTGAAATCTCCGGCGCTAATGATGTGAAAAATATTTCGGTCTTTGAGGTTGTCCTCTTCTTCAAACTGAAACTTGATCAGGCCCGTTGCAAAGGTGGAATTGGCCTGGGCATCAATATCCACCAGCAATACCTTCTTGCCCTTATTGGTAAAGGCAGCAGCCAGGTTAACAGCCGTGGTGGTTTTTCCGACTCCACCTTTGTTGTGGTAAATGGCGATCGCTTTCATCAGGGCTACATCCCGCTAAAAAAATCCCTCGTTTATTCAAGCACAAGTATTCAAGCACAAGAATCACCATCAGGATTCTAAACAAATCATCCAGATCCACAGGAATCTAGTAAAGATTTAAGTCTTGTTCTACGGGGCACTTGCTTGATGCAGACGGATAAACTGTCAGATACCCGCTCGCTGCTTCACCAATCGGGCTGATGTCTGAGGGGGGCTGTTGTAGGGAGTCGCTCATGCTTCTTCCGGATGCGCGATCGCCCTGGTGGAAGTTGAGATATTTGGACGGATGTCCGATTCAACTTTCTCAAAGCTTCTGGATGAGCGTGGCATGAAAAAAGCAATCTATTCCCTGAGGATGGTGGCTCCGGCGCTGGCCGTGGGGGCGCTGGGCGAGGCGGCAGAAGCGGCACAGTCGCCTGTCAACCTGCGGGCTGAGGAACTGTATCGCAACCTGCAACTGTCGGTGTGCAGCAACGACTGGAACGGAGCACTCAGGGCGATCGCCCCTCTTATCGCCTCGGCAGGCATCACGCCAGAATCGCGTCAGCAATTGGTCGAATATCGCCGCCAGCTTGAAGACTTGCGGGCTGTGCGGGCGGTCTACGCCAACCTGCCCAGTTGCCAGAGCAGCGCCCAGCCCATCTGGTCGGATCAGCCCGCTGAGCGCACCATCGTCTTTGCGCCCGAAGCCCAAGACATTAGCTTTGAGCAGCTCTATGCCGCGTTTCAGGGGTCGATTTGCAGCAACGACTGGGCCGAGGCACTGCGAGTGATTGGCCCGATGATTGGCTCTCCCAGCATTTCGCCAGAATATCGCGCCCAGTTGGTGCAATATCGCCGTCAGCTTGAGACATGGCGGGCTTCGCAGGCGGTGTTTTCCGGGATGGAGGGATGTGGTGGGGGCGGGGTGGTTTGGAGCTGAGGGGAAGAGGGAAGAGGGAAGAACGAAGAGGGAAGAAGGAAGGGGGATGATGCGATGATGGGAATAGGAGGGTGAATTATTGCTGCCTCCGGTTGTTGTTTGCTTGCTTGAGTGTTCATGAATCAGTCTGCGCTAAACCTGATCGCGGTTACGGTCTTTGCGTTTACGATGCTGAGCCTGCTGGGGCCGGTGATTCATGTGTCGCCGCTGGTGACGGCGATCGCCGCTGGAGGGCTGCTGGGTGCGGCGACGCTGGACACGCTGACCTGGCAGGGACGGGGCGGGACGCTGCTGCTGGACTGGGTAGCGGGCTTTTCACCCGAACACCGGGCGCGGGTGCTGCGGCATGAGGCGGGGCATTTTCTAGTGGCGCACCATCTCGACATTCCCATCACGGGTTACACGCTGAGTGCCTGGGAAGCGCTGCGGCAGGGGCAACCCGGCGCGGGCGGCGTGAGCTTTGATACGACCCAGCTAGACGCAGAACTGTCGCAGGGTAAACTGTCGGCCCAGCAAATCGATCGCTACTGTACCGTCTGGATGGCGGGGATTGCGGCGGAAACGCTGGTCTATGGCAATGCCGAGGGCGGCAGCAGCGATCGCCAGACGCTGTATGCACTGTGGAATGCCTTGCGGCGATCGCCCGCCGAAGCGGCCCTCAAGGAACGCTGGGCCACGCTCCAGGCAAAAAATATGTTGGAAACTCATCGCGCTGCCTATGATCGACTGGTGGCTGCGATGGAGCGCCGAGACAGCGTAGAAGCCTGTCGCGCCGTTTTAAGCAGCCCTGCCGATGCCTCAGCGCCCTCCGCTGTCTGAACTGAGCGTGTCGCTGGTGGTCAGCGACTGGTCGGGGGGCGGGGCAGTGCGGGCGTTGCTGCTGGCGCAGGTGTTGCAAACCCTGGGCTATGGCGTGCAGTTGGTCGGCTTCCAGTTTGGCGAGGCGCTGTATACGGAGCCGCCTGCGGGGATGGAGGTGCTGGCGTTTCCGGGTGCAAGCTATCCCGCGATCTTGGGCACGGCGCGGCGGGTTTTGTCCCACCTGACGGGCGATGTCCTTTATGCCGTGAAGCCCAAGCCCACTAGCTTTGGACTGGGGCTGCTGCGACGGATGCAAGTGCGGCGGCCGCTGCTGCTGGACATGGACGACTGGGAGCTAAGCTGGCACGGTGGCGACGACTGGCGCTATCGACCTGGCCCCCGGCAATTAGCGCGAGATCTGCTGAAACCAGGTGGGGCGTTGCGATCGCCCGATCATCCCTTTTACCTTCGCTGGCTAGAGCGGGCCGTGCCCTGGGCCGACGGACTGACGGTGGACACCACCTTTTTGCAGCGGCGGTTTGGCGGCGTATATCTGCCCAACGGCAAAGATACGTCCCTGTTTGACCCAGCGCGACAGGATGCGGCGGCCAGCCGTCGGCGGCTCGGACTGTCGGACGTTTGGGTGCTGATGTTCCCCGGTGCGCCGCGTCCGCACAAAGGGCTAGAAGACTTGCTCCTGGCGCTAGAAGAATTGAACCATCCTGCGGCGCGGCTGGTAATCGTGGGTGGCAACCCTTATGACGACTATGATGAGCAGTTGCGATCGCGCTGGGGTCGGTGGATTATCTCGCTGCCCAAAACGCCGTTAGCGGAAATGCCCGCCGTGCTGGCGGCCGCCGATGTGGTCGTTGTGCCCCAGCGCGACACGGCGATCGCCCGCGCCCAGTTTCCGCTGAAGCTGACCGACGGCATGGCGATGGGCAAGCCCGTCCTCGCGACCCGCGTTGGCGATATTCCCGATATCCTGGGCGACACGGGCTATCTGGCAGACCCCGACTCGCCTACCCAGCTTGCTGCCCAGCTTCGGCACATCCTGGCCCATCCCGATGAAGCAACGCATAAGGGACAGCGGGCCCGCGATCGCTGCGTAGCCCGGTATAGCCTCGACCCAATGGCGATCGCGCTGCGGGCAGTGCTGGAGCAAGTGACGGGGTGATAAGGCGGGGGGCTAAAGTCCCTCGCCTTCTGAGAGAGGGATTCAGGGTGAGGGCTACTGAGTAGGGTGAAAGTCCCTCGCCCTCTGGGAGAAGGAGTCAGGGTGAGGGCTACAAACGCAGGATGCATACCGTCCCCCCACCCTTGTTTAACCTACGGGCATCGCTATGGGCATCGCACGAAGTTGATCCCAATGCCACCTGTTCCGGTTTCAGCGACCCAGCCGAGGTTCGTCGTGCCGCGATAATAGACGCGCTGCCAGATGCGGCCATCAGCCGTTGTTTGACGCTGAACGGGATTGGTGCCGTAAATGCGATCGCCACTCAACACGCTAGACAGAATCGTGCCGTAGGGAGCCGAGCGCACCACCAGTTCGGGCTGCGTCACCTGATAGCACTGGCCTACAGGGTCAACGGGGGGACGCGCGTCGCAGTTGGTCAGCAGCGTCGCCGAACGCACCCAGCCCACCGCAGGTTCACGAATCTGGGCGACCCCATCCCCCAGCACGCCCGTCAGCGTAATGCGGGTGTAGGGCTGAAGCTGTCGGACGACGGTGCCTTGGGCAGTGCTGGTGTAAACGGCTAACGTATTCGCGCCGCTGTTGCGACAGGTGTTGACGTAGCTGGGCCGCTCGAAAACCTGGACATCGGTTGCCTGGGCGATTGGGGCTTGAGCCAGCAGACCTGCCGATTCCTTCAGACCAGATTCATCCAAGGAGTCGCTTGATGGGGCGATCGCCTGAGCCGCCAGGGGAGCGAAGACGCTTGTGCCCAGCAGCCCCGCTACCCCTGCAACCAATCCGCCGTAGCTGAGAAGCTTGTCCGTCCGCGTTACTCGTTGCACCATACCGTTTCACTCCTCGATGTCAAGAGTTCCTTTCGCTGAGGAATTTAGCACATCGGGCAATGCTGGAAACTTGCAGTACACAATGTTTTCAGGTTTCCGTAATGCTTGCACATATGCGCCCCCAATTTGCTCAGGACTAGCCCAACTGGGGGAAGTAGCCGCCTGAGGATTCAGCGGAAAATACAGCACTTCAGGTTGCCATCCGTCCATGCGCCATGAACCGCCGATGACCCGCGAAAAGCAGAATGTAGCGTTGCTGGCGCTGTGTCAGTCCCTCGCCATGACTAGCATGACCGTGCTGTTTACCGTGGCAGCGCTGGTGGGCAGGGCGCTGGTAGCCGATGCCTCGCTGGCGACGCTGCCGCTGGCGGTGATGCAGGTGGCAGTGATGCTGGCCACGATTCCCGCATCGATGTTGATGCAGCGGCGGGGCAGGCGCTTTGGGTTTGCAGTGGGCACGCTAATTGGCATCGTCGGGATTGGGCTGGCGGTGGCGGCGGTGCTGATTCGGAGCTTTCCGCTGTTTTGTGCGGGAACTGTTTTGATGGGCGTGTTTAGCGGGTTTTCGGGGTTCTATCGGTTTGCGGCAGCAGAGGCCGCCAGCGAGTCATTTCGGGCGCAGGCGATTTCGCTGGTGGTGGCGGGCGGCGTAATTTCGGCGGTGCTGGGCCCCAATCTGGCTAGCGTGGCAAAGGATGCGATCGCCCAGGCAGAATTTGCCGGATCGCTGCTGTCGATTGTGGGTCTACAAGTCTTAATCCTGCTGCTGCTGATCGGCATCAGACTCCCAATTGTGCAACGTCCGGTCATACACAAAGACATTGCAGCAGTAGGGCGATCGCCCTCAAAATCCGAAGGCCGAAGCCTTGCACAAATTTTGCGACAGCCTGTGTTCATCGTCGCAGCCTTGGGCAGCAGCGTCGGCTATGGCGTGATGGCGCTGCTAATGACGGCCACACCGCTTGCCATGACGGGGATGAATCATTCGTTCCATTCAGCGGCCTCCGTCATTCAGTGGCACGTCCTGGGTATGTTCGCGCCGTCGTTCTTCACCGGATTCCTAATCGCGAGATTTGGCATTCTCAATATTATCCTCGCAGGAGTCGTGCTGAATCTCGCTAGCGTGGCGATCGCCCTCTCCGGCGTGACGCTCCCCCATTTCCTGATTGCGCTCACGGTGCTGGGGCTGGGCTGGAATTTCATGTTTGTCGGCTCTACCACGCTGCTCACCGAAACCTACACGCCCGCCGAAAAAGCAAAAACGCAAGCCGCCCACGATTTCCTGATGTTTGGCGCAGTGGCAGGCTTTACGTTCCTATCAGGACACCTGCTCAACGGCTTCGGCTGGGCCGTGGTGAACTATGCCGCGCTGCCGCTGCTGCTGGTGACGCTGGGTGCGGTGCTGTGGCTAAAGCTGAGGAGCAAAGAGGGTGCGGGAAAGCGGGGAATCGTGGGCTGATGGAGCGGCCCTCCAGCATTCCGTCACTTCCCAAACCGTGCTAAGAGCGATCGCAGCCTGGGGCCGCGCTGGTGGGGATAGAGCCAGCGGGCAGGCAGCAGTCGGCGCAGCGCTACGGCCAGCCGCAAGTCCTGAGGGGAGCGGACTGGCAGCATACCGCCCAATAGCCCCAGCGGTTCCTCAAGCAGGGCTGCCTGACTTGAAAACTGCACCAGCGGGGCGATCGCTCGAAACAGGTCATATTCTCCAGCCTCCAGGGTTGCGTCGAGTAAGAAATAAAGGCTGCGCTGGCAGTCGGGAAGCAGGTCGGGATGGCGATCGCCCACCCAGCGAAATAGCTCTGCGTAGGACTGCCTCAGTATCCTGGCGTTTTGCGTCAGGTTTGCCCCATGCTGTCGATAAAACGCCGCCACCATCGGCACGTACACCAACCGCGCCCCGCCCCGCAGCAGCGCTAGCCCAAAGGCTCGATCCTCGCAGGCCCGCAGGGCCTCGTCAAACGAGAACTGAGCCAGCACCGACCGATGCAGCAGCATGGCCTGTTGCAGTAGCGGAAAGGGGGTGTCGGCCAGGCGATCGGGGCAAATCAGCAATCGCCGCGCCAGGGCTTCTGGAGGCTGTGAGCCAATTTCACAGCGCTGGCGCAGTCCCGATCGCTCCACCCGCTCATAGTCGGAGTAAATCACCAGCCGATCGGGGTGCTTCCCGTCCACCGCCGCAAGCTGGCGCGATAGCTTATCCACCGCAAGCCAGTCGTCCCCATCCAAAAACTGCACCCATTCGCCACGGGCACACCGCGCCCCCAAGTTGCGAGCCGCCGACACGCCGCCGTTGGGCTGCGACTGGTAATGAACTCGCGTATCTTGCTGCATCAGACCTTGGGCGATCGCCTCTGTGCCATCGGTCGAGCCATCGTTGATAATCCAGCACTCGATATTGTCGTAATCCTGCCGCAGCACGCTATTCACGGCATCTTCCAGAAACCGCGCCTGGTTAAAGGCAGTGACGACGACCGAAACCAGCGGAGGCATGAGAGAAGAAAAATAAGATAACTTACCGAGTTGAACCGTTGACCCTGGAATGGTTGTCTAGACAAGTTTGGCAAGTTTAAGTTTGATAAGTTTGGTAAGTTTGGGTTTGCCCCGTTTGAGTTTGCCCCGTTTGATCCGTTTGCGACACGCTCGCGTCTGGCTTGGCGGCTGATAAGCCCTCTAATGGGAAGTTCGCCCGCAACACCCAGCCCTCGATCGCCATTCGCAGCCAGCCAGGACAGCGGCGATCGCCACACAGCGTCAACAGCCGCTCTTCCAAACTCCCGTCCTGCACCGATAGCCGCGCTGGAATCTGCCGATTTTTGATCACCCATCGCCAGATCGACCTAATGCTGGGGTCATCCGCCGCCAGCCCCCATTTCCGCACCGCATGGGCAAAGTTTCGCGCCGTGTAGCCCTCGCTCCATTTGAATCGGTAAAACGGTAAGTCCGTTGCGTCAAACTGGGGCACTAGCTCCGGGTTCAAAAAAATCACGCAGGCAGACGGCTCCAGAATATGCCTGCCGCCCAGCGCTGCCACCTGAAAGGATACATCCGTGTGGCTGGCGAGGCTGTCGAACCGTTCATCCAGCCGCACCCGTTGCAGCACATCCCAGCGCACCATCAGGCAGTGAAATTCGGCTGAATCCACCTCCTGTCGCCGCAGTTGGGGTTCTGCCTGAGCGAGCGGCACGCCTGCCATCAGTTGCTTTTGCTCGAACCAGCGCTTGCCCCAGCGACGGGGATGAAACCGGGTGGCAATGCCCGCGACGTGAATCTCTAGCCTGTCGGAATGGGGATCGCCCTGCAAAATGAGCGGCGCAGTGATGGCAGCGTGTTCTGCCTCGGCCGCCAAAACGAGCGATCGCAACCATCCCGGCTGCACCACCACGTCATTATCCAGAAACACGACGTATTCTGGACGCTCCACCCAGGGCAGCGCTAGGTTTCGCGCCTCGTTCGACCGCAAGTATCGCTCCCGACGAATCAGCGTCATCCAGGGATAGGTTGCGGCCTGGCGTTCCAGGTAGTGGCGTACTGGGGTAGGCGAGTTGCCGTCTACATAAATCAGCCGAAACGGGTAATCGCCATAGCTGGCTAGCAGGCTGTCCAACGACACTTGGCTGGGGCTAAATCGCTCACGCTGCGTCACGATGAGGGTGACTGGTGGCATGGGGACGGATGATGCGTGGGGCACAGCGCCAAAACCCTCGGAATGACGGAAACGATAAACCTACACCCAGAGCTTAGCAGAAGCAACCCGTTGGCCTGCTGCTGACCCGCCATAGGGCGGCTTGGAACGGGGGATAACTTGCGTTGGGCGATCGCCCAATCCAGCCTGTAACTCAAGCCTCAATCCAGTCCCCAATCCAGCCCGTAACTCAGTCCCCAATCCAATTCCTATCCAGTTCCTATCCAGATCCGACTTAGCGTCTAATCGACCAGCATCACGCGGCCGGCTTGCAACTCGTCAAACACGCGGCTAATGTGATAGCGCTCTGCTTGGGTCAACCGCTGATCGGACAGGATCGTGGCAGCAAGCTGGAGATGTTCTTTGCGGGTCATTTGCCCCGAAGACAAAATTCGATCGACCAGCGCTTGCGTAGAGACGCTGGCGCGACCAGGAAGCGCCCAAACCATGTAGTGAACCTCTGCTGCTGAATTCTGACCAGATCCGTATGATAGGAACGGTTTTCCTAGCTTTAGTAAACCCAGGTTCCGCCCCTATAGATCGATCTTCTGGCGAAAACAGGGGATCGGGGGCAAAGCTTCTGTAATGGCAGGTGTCAGGACTGTGAAGATTCTGCGTAGCAGCGGAGTTGGGCGCAGCGCTTGAGGTTCAGGAGAGACCGTCGATTTCTGCCAAGATGCGAGTAGCTTCGGCGCAGAGGGCTTCGTGGCAGCGACCGTTGGAGGCCATCAGTCCGCCCCATTGGTTGACATCGCCCGTGTTATATCGCAAGGGTTCGCCGCTGAAGTGGGTGAATTTGCCGCCTGCCTCGGTGAGGATGAGTTCGGGGGCGGCCATGTCCCAATCCTTGGGGGCAGACTTGCCGGAGAGCGAGATGTAGAGGTCGGCTCGGCGATCGACCAGCGCGGCGATTTTGCCGCCGACGCTGCCGACGGAGAGCTGGTTTTGGCAGGGCAGCTTTTGCAGCAGGGCATTCAGCCGTCCGTCGCGGTGGGTGCGGCTGACCACCACGACCAGATCGGCAGGGCGATCGCCCCCCGACACCTGCAACCGCTCCACCGTGCCATCGGGCGTTTCCACAAATGCCCCGCCACCGAGGGTAGCGAAATACTGCCGCTCTAGCTCTGGGCAGTTAACCACCGATAGCACCGGGCGACCGCGATAGGCCAGCGCCAGGTGAAAGGCATATTCCCCCGTTTTGTCAATGAAATCTCGCGTGCCGTCGAGTGGATCGAGAATCCACACCCAGTCTTGGGGGAACGGCGCGGCGGAAGCTTGGGACTTGTAGGTTTCTTCGCTGAGATAGCCGAACTGCTCATCGCCTAGCAAATCGTGCAGTCTGCCGAGTACGAAGCTGTTCACTGCCAGATCGGCTGCGGTCACCGGGCCGTCTTTTTCGTTTTGGATATCGAGATTGCGGGCCGTGCCATCCTGAAACGGTTCCCCCCGATAATACGCCCGCAGAATTTTTGCTGCACCCCAGCCCAACACACGGGCGATCGCCAATAGGTCTTCCAAGGGATGGCCATCTATCAATTCCGCAGGGTTTGCCTGGATCACAACGTCTCCTTTCGCGTTTTTTGGGCATGGGCGAGCGTTTTCGCCGCTACTGCAAGCTGCTACGACAAGCTGCTATGGCATCAGCATAGAACGGCTCGTCAATTATAGGGCACGGGTTTGCCCAATTCTGAACTAAAGCTTAAGCAGGCGTTATCAGACATAAAGCAAGGCTATATACAAAACCTCTTTCCATGAATTGAATTTATATCTAGTCTGGGGAATAGACGCGATGGTGACTGGTGTTTTCTGCGTCTGCCCTCACTCGTTCTGCCCTCTTTTTACCAAAGGTGACTGCGATGAAGAATCTGCCCGATCAAGTGACAGACGGAGGATGGTCAGTGCATGTCTACAGTAGCGATCGCCGCCTGCTGTGTTCGCTAGACCCGTCTCATATTTGGATGCTGATGCTGGGAATCTTTTTGGGGCTAGTAATGGGCATCTCTTGGGTGCGGGTGTCGCCGCCCGCAGAAACGGAATGGAATGAACCCAGCGCACCGCCTATCTTAAATGTAGATTAGTCTCAGGCAGTCTTTTTGCGATTAGTCCTTTGCGATCAGTCCGGTTTGGGGAAGCGGGGGGTCTCCTCGTGCGGCGGTGCTTCCATCCAGCGACGCGGGCCAAAGGATTGGCAGGCGCGGGCAGCGACTTGGGCTGCTTGGGCGATCGCCGCCTCGAATCCTAGTTGCAAAATAAAGTGGCAGAATGCGCCGTGAAAGATGTCGCCCGCGCCCAGCGTGTCTACTGGGGAAATCGTAGGAACCGCCACGCGCCCCGCCTGTTCGCCCTTGAGATATTCTACGGGCTGGGAACCGTGTGTCCGTGCGACTTGGGCAACGCCGAGCGATCGCAGATACGGCAGCACATCCGCCGAGTCGCACCCCGGCGGCAGAAAGTTGACCGAGCAGATGGCATAGTCCGTGTGGCGCAAGACTGCCTCAAAGCCCGGTTTCCAACTGCCGCCATCGACCACCACAGGAATGCCCAAGGCTCTTGACTGCTGGGCGATCGCCTCGCTAACGGCCATCTGGTGTCCGTCGATCAATACCACGTCAAACCTGTGCTCTTTCAGGGCTTGCATCAGGTCGGCTGGAAGGCGATCGCCCGCCACCTGTGCCCCCACGGCATTCCGCGATACCACCGCGCGATCGCCCGTCGCCGCTGTCACCAAAATGGACGACACCGCTGGCGAGGCCTGCCGCTCTGGGTCAAGGTCGCGGTGCTGCACCCCCCAGGTTGCCAAGTCTGCCCGAATTAACCCCGTCATGGAGTGCTGTCCCAAGCTGCTCAGCAGCAGCGCGTCTCCGCCCAGGTGGGCAAAGGTCACGGCTGCGTTGGTTGCCGGGCCCCCAGCGGCGATCGCCACATCCTGGGCCACGACTTTCTGATTGCTGGTGGGCACGGCCTCGACCTGGTAAATCAGATCGAGCGTCGTTAGACCCACAAATAGCCCCCGCCCTCTTGAAGACTCTCCCATGTTCATCGCTCTGTTTTGGATTTTGTTAGGACCTACGCAGTTGGACGATTTCTCGCGGGCGCAGCCCGCGAGAAATCGTCCAAAACCCA
>NZ_DVEA01000266.1:0-33508 GCF_015295965.1 Thermoleptolyngbya sp. M55_K2018_002 | reverse complement strand
ACTAGGGGCGCTGCTATCCCCAGCCGCATCACCGTCCTCAGGGTCGGGGCTGGCCGGGGCGATCGCGGCTTCAGCAGGCAAGCTTGCTGCATGGGCCACAGGCTCAACGGGCGCAGCCGATTTCAGAATAGGATCTGGCGTTGGTGCAGATTCATCTTTTTCGAGCAGTGCGGTAGAGAACCCACTGCCATTACCAGAAGTTGTGCTACCAGAAGTTGTGCCAAGGGTTGTACCAGAAGTTGTGCCAGAAGCCGTCGAGTTGCCCCCCTGTCGCCCCTGTCCCGGCAGCGCAACCATCACCACCGTTGTCTTTGGATCTTTCACGGGTTCCGGTGCCAACACCAGCGGCGAAACCCCCATCAGCGCATAAATCTCTTGCTCCTCTGGGGTCATCTCAACCGTGATCACCTGCTGTGGCTCTGCGGCGGCTCGCTCTCGTCGCCCGCGTCCACCCCGCTCTGGCTTTTCTGAGCGCCCTTCTCGCCCCTCTCGCCCCTCTCGGCTCTCTTTCCCTGGGGTTGGCGTGGAACCGTTCAGCACGGGCAGTTCTTCAAGCGCAATGGGCGCGTCTGTATCCGCCTCAAGGTCGGGCGATCGCCCCCCATTCCCGCGCATCACAGGCTCACCAGAGCGAGGCGGGCGACTGCGGCGGCGGCGGCGGCTATCAACTCGGTTGCGGTCTTGATAGCTGGGGTGGTTGGTCAGATCTAGCTCCTGCTGCTCTGCCAGCGCCGGAGAGCCAAAGTCTAACTCCGGAGCGTCCCAAGGCTCCCGCAACTGCACCGCCCGCGATTCATGAGCAGCCGGGAACGTGCGGGGCGCTTCAGCAGGCACAGCCACCTCTTCGGTATCTCCGGGCAAATGCACCACATGCCCCAACCCGCCGCAGGTTGGACACGCCTTTCCAAACAACTCGTAAATATTTTTCCCCTGACGCTTCCGGGTTAGTTCCACCAGTCCCAGTTCCGTTAGCTGAGCAATTTGGGGCCGGGCCTTATCAGCCCGCAGCGCCTTATTAAACTGCTCTAAAACCTGGAGTTTGTCTCGGTGGGAATCCATATCGATAAAGTCCACCACAATCACCCCGGCAATGTTGCGAAGCCGGAGCTGGCGGGCAATTTCTGCTGCCGCCTCGCAATTCGTCCACAGCACGGTTTCTCGCGCCGTTGCAGAGCGGGTAAAGGAGCCAGAGTTCACGTCAATCACCGTCAGCGCTTCGGTGCGCTCGATGATGATATATCCGCCAGAAGGCAAGTCTACTCGCGGCTTCAGCGCCTCGCGAATCGCCGCATTCACCCGAAAATATTCCAGAATGGGCGTGCGTTCGCGGTGGTGGTCAATCAACACGCCGACCGGAGCCTTACCGCCGCTCCAGTTCATCAAATGCTGTTTAACGCGCTTTGCCCCTGTATGGGAGTCCACCACAATGCGATTTACATCAGCGCTGTAGACATCCCGCAGCACCCGCTGAATAAAATCATCATCTCGATTCAGCAGACAGGGCGGACGAGTATTGGCAGCTTCTAGCTGAATAGCTTCCCACTGTTTTTGCAGCGCTTCCAGATCTTCGATAATGGCTTCTTCTGGCACGCCTTCCGCTTCGGTTCGCACCAATAGCCCCATGCCCGCTGGTTTTACCAAAATCGCCAGGGCCCGCAGGCGATTTCGCTCGTTTTCATTGCGAATTCGACGCGACAGATTCACGCCCCGTCCAGAGGGCATCAATACCAGATAGCGTCCAGGCAGGCTGATGTTGCCAGTGAGCCGGGGTCCTTTGTTGCCGGTCGGCTCTTTCATAATTTGCACCAGCACCTTTTGCTGGGGCACGAGCAGTTCGGTGATAGGGGCGGCCGCTTTTTTGAGGCGGAGCGGGCCGAGGTCAGACACATGGATAAAGCCGTTGCGCTCACTGTCTCCAATGTTCACAAAGGCAGCATCAATCCCCGGCAAGACATTTTCCACAATACCCAAGTAGATGTCGCTGACCTGGTGGCTGCCTGTTGCAACAATTAGCTCTTGAATTTGGTCTCCTGAAAAGACGGCGGCGATTCGATGCTGCTCAGCAATAATAATTTGTTTTGACATTCAAGTTCCTCAGAACGGGGCAACGCAGAGCGAACAGATTCGCGGGATGCGCTTCTGCGGTGATTTTGTGTGTAGATCTGTAAACACGGAAGACCCTGGTATCGGCGAGTAGACGAGGAATGCCCTACTACCCATCGATTCGACAGCGTACTGCTTCTAACTTCTCTGGATGTAAAGACAATTAAAGAGCTGCCTGCCGTTTCAATACCTGGAGCTTTCTGATACCCGGAGCTAGCGCTCGCTAGTGGTCTGTCAACGCTCGACTCATGGGCTGATTGACTCACGAGTCGGCTCACGAACTGCGGATGATGCAGCGGTGAGTCCTCAAAAGCTGCCTGACGCAACACTAGTCAAGCTCGATAGAACTGGGTACACCTTGCACTGGAGCCAGGTACCCAATTTGACTCATCTTCAGTCTCAAAACCTGCGGAGGCGAACTCCCTCCCAAACGGTCTGCCTATTAAGCCACGGGCAGCAACATGGGCGCTCAGTTCGCATCAGCGTCTTTTGAAATGCATTATAGCGTGCCGTTAAGATTGTGCTACCAGCCGCTGCACAATTCCTATCACATGGGGAAAGGGATGAAAAATGCTGTGGCTGAGGCTCAAAACGTGCGCTTCTCTGGACATCGGGTGTAAAAGCTTCATCTGGGATATCCCGCGAGAATCTCGATGAAACGTATTTAAATCCCCTATCTAATTGTAGACAGATAAATAGAGCTATCTGTTAAAAAACGCACCGTTATGGTCTAAAGAGTGGTGTAGGTGCTGGATGGAGGACGTTAGAACATGAGGCGATCGCGGTGGCTGTGGAGAATCTGCATCGGCTGCTGGCTAGCTTGTTCTAGCAGGTGAAGGAGGTGTTCTGGGCGGAGGAGCGTGCCGTCGTTGCGGCAACTGCCGACGTAGCGAACGGCAAAGGCTTGGTTAGGGTCAGCCTCTTTCAGGACGGCAGCGATGGATGCTGGATAGCGCTGAGGGGGCAGCAGATCCAGTTCGCTAAGGCGATCGCGCAAGTTGATTCGCTGCACCTTGCCTGATTTCGTGGTTTGGTCGTACCAGAGTTCACGGGCGGTCAAGATTTCTTGCAACCACTGGGCAGGCTGCTGGGGCAAGAGCGTTGGGGGCGCATCGGCGGAGAGGGCGATCGCCAGGGTATATTCTGCCTGGTCAAGCTGCTGGGTGGCGGTGGGGCCGTCGGGGGCGATCGCCTCCACGCCATACAGCGGCACGTCGGGGGGCAGTTGGGCCGACAGTTTTTCCAGAAACTCGGCGGGTTCCAGGATTCGCGTCAGATCGAAATCGACGACCTCGCCTGTGCTGGTAGACCCCAAAGGCAGGGCACTGGCCACCATGATCCGGGGGCTGGGGTGGAAGCCGCCTGTGTAGGCAATCGGCAGAGCGGCTCGACGAATGGCTCGGTCAAACAAGCGCAACAAATCTAAATGACCAATCAGCGCCATGCTGCCCAGTTTGCCGTAGCGCACCCGTAGCCGCTGGGCGCGGTGGGTTTCGGGCGTAAAGTGATGCTGGAACTGGGGAATTGGCGGCGGCGGCACGACCACGTTATGTCCAAAGTCTGCCCCACACACGCCACAGTGGGAGCAACCGTCGAAGGAGCAGTCGGGAACGGTGGCCGCTTCTAGGGCGCGGCGCAGGTCTTCCTGGAGCCAGGTTTTGCTGATGCCTGTGTCGATGTGATCCCAGGGCAGGGGGGCGCTGTAGTCTGGGGCGAGGAGTTCCGAAGCATCGGCGGCGCTATCGAATAGGTTCCATTCGCCGCTTTCGACCTGGCGATATTTCCAGGTGAGTCCGGCTTCGGCGATCGCCTCCGTCCAGGCCCCAAAGGCCCGCTCTAGGCTCTCCCACCAGGAATCTTCGCGGGCACCCAGTTCCCAAGCGCGACGCACAACAGCCCCCAAGCGGCGATCGCCCCGCCCGACAAAATCCTCCATCGCCGAAATCCGCACATCGGTAAAATTCGCCTTCACCCCACGAATCGTGCGAAATTCCTGCTGCAACAGCCTTTGCTTACGCTCAAATTCTGCCGTAGACACCGAATGCCACTGAAACGGCGTGTGGGGCTTGGGCGTAAAGTTGGAAATCGTCACATTAAAGCCCAGTGGCTTGCGCCCCTTCAGCCGACACTCCCGCTGGAGCCAGCGCATTGTTTCGGCAATGCCCAGCACGTCGGCATCCGTTTCCCCCGGCAGCCCAATCATGAAATACAGCTTGACCCGATCCCAGCCCTGCTCGTAGGCAGTTTTCACGCCCCGCAGCAGTTCCTCATTGGTTAAGCCTTTATTAATAATGTCGCGCAGCCGCTGCGTCCCCGCCTCTGGCGCAAAGGTCAGCCCGCCCTTGCGCGTGCCGCCGATAATATTGGCAATATTTTCATCAAACCGGTCAACCCGCTGGCTGGGCAGGCTGAGGGAAATGTTTTCATCCTTCAGGCGATTTTTGATTTCCAGCCCTACTGCGGGCAGCGCCAAGTAGTCAGAGCAACTGAGCGATAGCAGCGAAAATTCGTTGTAGCCCGTTGCCCGCATTCCCTGCTCGATGGTTTCAATCACCTGCTCTGGGGCGACATCTCGCGCTGGGCGAGTCAGCATTCCTGGCTGGCAAAAGCGACAGCCCCGCGTGCAGCCCCGGCGAATTTCTACCACCAGGCGATCGTGAACCGTTTCCACGTAGGGCACTAGCCCAATAGAATAGGCGGGCATGGGGGCAGCGACACGGCGCAGCACCCGCTCCGGCACGTCTGGCCGCAGAGGACGCACGGCCCCATCCGCAGCCATTTCGTAAAACTGCGGCACATAGACACCGGGAACCTGAGCCAGATCCAGCAGCAGTTCCTCCCGGCTGAGTGCCTGCGCCTTGCCTTCTTGCAGCACCAGCCCAATTTCGGGCAGCAGTTCTTCGCCATCGCCCAAGGCAATGAAGTCGAAAAAGTCGGCGTAGGGTTCGGGGTTGGAAGTGGCAGTCTGTCCGCCCGCAAAAATCAGCGGAAAGCTTCCCTGTTCGACGTTCCAGACCCCAGACTGCTGCCGCTCTTGCCAGGTGAGCGGAATCTGGGCCAGGTTCAGCATTTCCAGGATGTTGGTTGCGCCCAGTTCGTAGCTGAGGCTGAAGCCAAGGATGTCGAAGTCGGTCAGGGAACGGCGAGACTCGACAGCAAATAGGGGCGTATGGGATTCCTTGAGCTTGGCGGCCAGGTCTGGGCCAGGCAAATAGGCGCGATCGCACAGTTGTCGAGGCTGCGCGTTGAGAATGCTGTAGAGAATAATGTGGCCCAGGTTGGATGCGCCGACCTCGTATACTTCGGGATAGGTCAACACCCAGCGGATGTCTGCATTCGACCAGGGCTTGTGAACAGCCCCTAGCTCATTGCCCAGGTATCGAGCAGGACGGGCAATGTCGGGGGTGAGCAATTGCTCAAGGGCGATCGCCACAGGAAACCAGCCTCGCTAAACTAAATCCCTACCCACCCAGTATACGAGGACGACGCGAGTCTAACAGGGCTACGCGGTGAGCGCCACCTTGGGCAAGGGCGAAAGGTGGCGAGGGCAAAACCGATGGCGAAACCGATGAGGCATAGTGATGTTTGTCCGGCTCAAGATGCGAGAGACACTTCGTAGTCAGCCCGGCTCTCGAACAGGGTAAAGGCCCGGTCGAGCTGTGTCACTTCAAAGATGATGCGGATAGAGGGCGAAACCCCACAGATGCCGAATCGTTTTTGGTGCTGGTGAGCGGCGGTTTGTGCCGAAATCAGCACCATCAGCCCTGCGCTGTCGAGTGTTTCTACCTGGCTAAGATCGACCAGCACAGACGAACAATCTGACGTAAGAAGCGTTGCCAACTGTCGTTGAAACAGGGCTGCGTTTGAGGCATTGAGCGCCCCCACAGGCTCTACAACCGTCGTTGAAGCAGAACCGACTGGCGAAAATTCAGAGAGCAGAGATTCTGATAATAAGGTTTGCATCACAAGCTAATTTCACCCCGACAAGAGATAAAGAAGAATTAGAATTGAACCGCGTTTAGAATTTAGGGTTCAGAGTTCAGGCTGAGTTGAATCCTACCGACTGAGTTGAATCCTAGCGAACGAAAATCGAATGGAAGTCGATGGAAAAGATCGGCTTGGCAAAGGCTTGATCCGCCTGCCTTGACTAAATCCCAACGGTACACGGACACGTTGAACCTCAAAACTGATACCGAGTGGGAACACAAACCGTGATCCCTGAAAAATAGTTCGTTCAACAGGTTCCGTGCCAGCCTATTTCCGTGTATTCGCGGAATCTTTAAAAGCAATCCGCTCTTCTATAAAGATTTAAATAAGTGTTCCTACGAGTGCAGCTTGCTACAAATTGCGCTAGCATCTACCCTCACATCGCACTGAGAACAGTCGGCGCTGCGATCGCCCCCGGAATATCCCACAAGCCTGAGATTTGCTCAGCGAGCCGAAGCGAAGCAGTTTTGGCGATTTGGCTCAAGGCTGATGTTGCCCCTGAATGGATTCAACTTTCTGAACCGTCTGCAACCCTTCACTTCCGTTTCCGCCCAGCCCTGGTGATTTAGGTCACAAAAATTACCCGTTTTAGATCACTTGTTTCGTTCGGTGGAGATCACTTCTGTTCCCGAAGAAGCGAACGACAATTTAAACAGTGTGAGATGCCCCAAACATTGCGGTGAAGAATGCAATGAAGACTACCCATGTGATTCGTCAACTGGTTGCCAAAGCCCTCTATATCAAGCAGTTAACCCCTGACATTGAGAACGAAATCAACTATGAACTGACCCGACTGGGCTACATTTCAGACGCAGATTATGAAGCTCTGGAACTGCTGATGTCTGAGATGGATGCGGGCCGTGTGCGCCTGGTGCCCAGTCCATAGGGGTTAGCTGCATTTCTTCTCCGAAGACTCGAAGATTGCAGGATAGGCAGCCCAAAGTCTTTGTGTCAAAGAATGCAAAGGATTTTGAACGGGGCGATCGCCCTCAGCGACAGGCTTGAGCGAGTGCAGCGCTGACCACAGCGGAATTAGCTCAACATCCAGCGCATGGCGCATGAGTGCAGTAGGCAAGAGCAGATCCGCCCCTTCGCGCAGATCGATCATGCTGTGGATTCTCTCTGATTCTAGCGATCGCCCAAGCGGGGGGATAGAACTGGCCAGAGCGCTCACGTCGCAGGCTGCGGATAGCTCCTCGGAGAGCAGCGTGACCAAAAGCAGCGGTCGTAGCCAGCAGACCGGACGAGTTTCAGAAAGCTGGATCACTTCTGCATAAAGGCGGATTTCTTCATGTTCGATGCAGACGATTTCGCTGGGATGAAACGTAGAAGCTGAATCCATGAATGACTCTAGTTGGCGATCGCCCCCGAATAGCCGTTTACTTGGACGATGAGTTGCAGATTGCTCAGCCGCCAAAGATCTTACATGGGCAGGGAAGCGCTGGCTCCATGAGACTTGATGCCGACTGACCTTCTTCTATCTTATAAATTGGGCTATCTAAATTGGGTTATCAAGTGGGCGGGGCACTGCTCCAGACTTTTACGCCGAGAGTGCTGCTTCGGTGGAGCATCTGGCGGAGGTTGAGAACCGAAGGCTGAGGACTGCGAAAGTACCGCTTTGGAGCGCAGAGTTCTGGCAACGCGACACTCCCAGGTGTTGATATTCTCTTGACCTGGGATGCGTTCAATGTCAGTTTTTTGTAGGGTTGAGTGTTGAGCAACATTTAGAAATATGAATTCGCGCTAAGGTATTGATCGAAGCGCCACGTCAGACGGGCGATCGCCCACAGAGAGCAAGTCAATGCATGACATGATGCCTGCTTGACGCATCCTGCTGAATAGACTGGGCCGGATGAACAAGCTGAAGACACCCATCTACCCGTATGGATCTACTAGATTTGTCTACTAGATCCATCTACAGGCGGAACTGTGTACTTGCAAGGCATCTCTCTGGCGTGTCTTCAGGCACTTCATAAGACTTGTTAAGCTGTCACTACAGGTTTGCACTGGCGCAATTCAGGCAAGTGTGTCGTGACTGCATCTATATGACCGCAATATGACCGCACCTGTTACGTTGCTGTACTTTTCAGAAAAAGAGGATTAGAACTGTGGCTGTCGAGACTATTGAACAGCGTTCAACCTCCCGAAAGCTAGCTCCCCGCTATCGTGTGTTGCTGCACAACGACGATTTCAACTCGATGGAATACGTCGTTCAAACGCTGATGAAAACTGTGCCCAACCTTACGGTTCCGCAGGCCATCAACATCATGATGGAAGCACACACCAACGGCGTTGCGCTAGTGATCACCTGCGCCCAAGAACATGCTGAGTTTTACTGCGAAACGTTAAAAAGCCACGGACTGACCAGCACAATCGAGCCAGATGAATAGTGCTGGATGGTACTCCAGACTCCATAACCCGGCTTAGTAACCCAGACCAGTAGCCTAGACCAGTACCCCAGACCATTCGCCCTGCCATCATGCTTGGAGTTTTTCAACACAGTGAGTTGCGGATTGAGCTAAATGCCTCCGAAGCCGCAATTCGAGATAGCTTGCTGCGTCCTGCGGAATTTCGTCAGTGGCTTGGGCCGCAGACCTTTTCGCCTGATCTGGGCGATCGCCTGGAACCGGGAATGCAGTTCACAGGCTGGCTAGGGCCGATTGCCATCCGGCATCAGGTCGATGTGCTGGATTCCAACAGTCTGCGGCTGCTGCTCAGTCAGGGCGTGGACGGATTTCACCAGTGGTATTGGGGCGAGGGCTGGGTGCAGTCGTCTTTGGAGGGTATCTCGCTGCTGCCGCTGAATCTAGGGCAGACTGTGAGCCTGATGCGGCTGCGGCAATACCTTACCCGCCAGAGTCGATCCTGAGCATGGTGCAGATTGAACGGGTTGAGCCAGCAAGGTTTGGGAGGATACGCTGACCCGTGGCATTAAAAGCCCGCTTCGGGACTAATGGGATAATCGCCGGTCACTTCTTGAGCGCTGGTCGGCTTTTGCACCCGCAGGCGCACTGAGTCGGCGTGGGATGCCAGTCCCTCGGCCATCGCCAGGGTGTCAACCGCTGTCGCCATTTCCTGAAGCGCAGCCGGGGAATACTGAATCAGGCTGGAATGCTTGATAAAGGTTTCTACGCTGAGTGCGGAGGCGTAGCGAGCCGCGCCAGAGGTGGGCAGGGTGTGGTTTGGGCCGGCAAGGTAGTCGCCTACGGCTTCGGGAGTCGAGTGGCCGAGGAAGATGGCTCCGGCATGGCGAATTTTTTCCAGCAGCACCCAGGGATCGGCAATCTGAAGCTCCAAATGCTCCGGCGCAAACTCGTTGGAAAGGTCTGCCGCCTGAGCTAAAGAATCGACCAAAATCACAAGACCATAGTGGGCGATCGCCTTTTCGGTCAGCAGGCGACGGGGATGGTTGATCAGCATCCGCTCCACCTCCGCCACGACCTTGTGGGCCAGCGTTGCGTCTGTGGTCAGCAAAATTGCCGCCGCCAGCGAGTCATGTTCTGCCTGGGCCAGCATATCGGCGGCGACGTGGGTGGGATTGGCCGTGTGGTCGGCAATAATCAGCACCTCCGATGGCCCTGCCAGGGAGTCGATCCCTACCGTCCCGTAGACCAGTTTTTTCGCCAGGGTAACGTAGATATTGCCTGGGCCGGTGATCACGTCCACTTTGGGGATAGTGTCTGTGCCGTAGGCCAGTGCGGCGATCGCCTGCGCCCCGCCCACTCGATAGATTTCCTGCACCCCCACCTCTTGAGCTGCCACCAAGATCGCCGGATTCACGCTTTTATCTGGGCGCGGCGGGGTTGCAATGACGATGCGCTCTACACCTGCCACCTTTGCCGGGGTCGCATTCATAATCACCGTGCTGGGGTAGGCAGCCTGCCCACCGGGCACATACAGCCCTGCCCGATCGACGGGCGTATAGCGCTTGCCTAGGACGATTTCTGGATCTTCAAACTGCACCCAGCTTTTGGGAACACGCTGCCGATGAAAGGCCTCCACCCGCTTGCAGGAAATGCGAATGGCATCGAGCAGGTCTTTGGAAACTTGCTGGTAGGCTGCGTCTAGCTCGGAGCCGCTGACTCGCAGTTCTTCGGGCTTTAGGGATACCTGGTCAAACTCTTCGGCGTAGTGCAGAACAGCGCGATCGCCCTGCCGCCTCACTGCCTGGAGCACCTGCTGAACCGTTGCCTCCTTGTGGAGGATTTGCTCATCGTGGGTGCGATCGCAAATTCGCCGCAGCTCCGTTGAGGCTTCAGACCGTTGATTGATAATTCGCAGCATTGCCACAGTGAGGTGAGAGACGCCAGTCCGGGAGTGCCCCGTCTACTCAAAGGTCGAACTCAAAAACCGAATCCATTCCCAGAAGCCTTCAACTCTGCCGCTCGTTGGAGGAAAACCGGACTGCCATTGAGTGCCTATGGGTACGACCTATCTCTAGATTAGCGGGATTTTTAGCGGATTAGTGTAGCCGTGAGCTAGATTTATAGGGAGTGGTTCTAGCATATTGGTGAGTTATTCGCTAGAATAGGTAGCTGCCGAAATTTTGTAGCCTTTACCCAATAGAGACAAACTGTGGCAAATATTAAGTCTGCGATTAAGCGGGTTCAGATTGCAGAGCGCAACCGACTGCACAATAAATCTTACAAGTCTGCGGTGAAGACCCTGATGAAGCGATATTTCACCACGGTCAACGAATATGCGGCCAACCCAACGCCGGAGCTAGAGAAAGAAGTGGGCGATCGCCTAGCGGCCGCCTACAGCAAAATTGACAAAGCAGTGAAGCGGGGCGTGATTCACCCCAATACGGGGGCACGGCGGAAGGCTCGGCTAGCCAAGGCGCTAAAGTCTCAAACGGAGACAGCCGCCAAAGCTTAGATAAAGCCTGGATGAAGCTTAGATCTAGGTTGCTCGAACCTGTCCAATGTATCCCGCCATGCGGGTCAGTAATGGTTTGTGGATGAGCTTTCAGGGCATTGGCCAGTTTAGATTAGATTGGCCCAGGCTGGGCCAGTCCCTATAACGTCCGAGAGCATCACGTCTCACACCTAGCCTTTCTTGTCGGCCCTCGCGGGTGGCTCTATCGCTGTGACCCAACTTCCTCCGCTCATCGACACCCACGTTCATCTCAACTTTGAGAGCTTTCAGCCCGATTTGCTGGAGGTGGCTCAGGGCTGGCGGGCGGCGGGTGTGGTGCAGTTGGTTCACTCTTGCGTCGAGCCTGCCGAGTTTGACGCAATTCGGGCGATCGCCGATCAGTTTCCAGAGATTTCCTTCGCGGTCGGGTTGCACCCGCTGGATGCCGATCGGTGGACTGCGACGATGGCTGACGAAATTCGCACTCTGGCCCGCTCGGATCATCGAGTCGTAGCAATTGGCGAAATGGGGCTGGATTTTTACAAGGCGGATAATCGGGCGCTTCAGTTTGAGGTGTTCGAGACGCAGATCCGGCTTGCACAAGAGCTAAACTTGCCCGTTATCATCCATTGCCGGAATGCGGCCAGCGACATGGCGGCGCTCCTGCGCCAGATCTGGGCGGTGGATGGGCCCGTTCGGGGCGTGATGCACTGCTGGAGCGGCACCCCAGAAGAAACCGACTGGTTTCTAGAATTGGGGTTCTATATCAGCTTTAGCGGCATTGTCACGTTCAAGAACGCAAGCCAGGTACAGGCTTCGGCTCAGCGAGTTCCGGGCGATCGCCTCCTCATCGAAACCGACTGTCCATTTCTGACTCCCGTTCCCAAGCGGGGCGAACGGCGCAATCAGCCAGCCTTTGTTCGCTATGTGGCGGAGCGTGTGGCGGAATTGCGGGGAGAATCCCTGGAGGCGATCGCCCACCAGACAACCCAGAACGCCCGTCGCCTGTTCCGCCTCGATGTTCCAGCCTCAGATCCCGCGTGGGCATCTCCGGATTGGCTGCCGTCCCTGTCTTCACCCTGAATGTCCTAGCGACAATTCTTAGCGTGTTGCAGATTCCATCCCGCTAGCAGCCCTAGCAAAAGTTTGTCAAGAGGGATTTGCGAAAAACTGGACACGGATTAGGCGACATGCGTCATAATCTTATAGGGGTTGCGTATAGCATCGCAGGGTTGCTGATGGTGTGCGGCTCCGCTGCTCTAGACTCAGCGCGCCGTTTCTTGGCTCCCTTGCCACCTTGCTGACAATCGGTTAGATTCAGATTTCTTATATAAATGCTTCTCTATTTTTCTTTCTGCCGATATGCCCTTTGGCGCAACTCTCTCATCCACGGGTTGCATTGCCCCTCGCGGCAACTCTCCCAACTTCGCTCACCTGCCCTTCCGCTAGCCCGCCCAGCTTAGCTCATTCAGCCGATTTGAGATTCAACTTGATACCGTTCAGCATTGTTCAGCCTGTTCAGCCTGAAGTTGTCCCTGTCAGGACATTGACCTTGCCCTACCTCGAGCTTTCCCCTGAGTTCGATTGGCTCACCGAGACGGTTTGGAGAGCCTTTGCGTCCACGCAAGCCCCTGTTTTCTGCTAGTTCAGAACTCAGGAACTTGTGTGGCGATCGCCGTTTCACGTCATCTTAGCTCATCTCGGCATTGGGAATTCCCTATTCTCGCCTGTTCCTTGAGCCTGCAAACCCCTGACCGCGCTTTTGACCCTACTGCCTTGCTCTCTGGGATGCTCCCCAGAATTGACCTGTTCGAGGAGACGCATGACTACACAAGCCACTGCCAACTTTACGCTGCCCGATTTGGTCGAAATCCAGCGTGCAAGCTTCCGCTGGTTCTTGGAAGAAGGACTGATTGAAGAGCTAGATAGCTTTTCTCCTATCACGGATTACACGGGCAAGCTCGAACTCCATTTCTTGGGCAAAGACTATAAGCTGAAACGCCCCAAGTATGACGTAGACGAGGCTAAGCGGCGAGACAGCACCTACGCCGTTCAGATGTATGTGCCCACTCGTCTGATTAATAAAGAAACCGGCGAGATCAAAGAACAGGAAGTTTTTATTGGCGACCTGCCGCTGATGACCGATCGGGGTACGTTTATCATCAACGGGGCCGAGCGCGTTATCGTCAACCAGATCGTCCGCAGCCCCGGTGTTTACTACAAAGCAGAAACGGACAAGAACGGTCGCCGCACCTACAACGCCAGCCTGATCCCCAACCGGGGGGCCTGGCTAAAGTTCGAGACAGACAAAAATGACCTCGTGTGGGTTCGCATTGACAAAACCCGCAAGCTCTCTGCTCAAGTGCTGCTGAAGGCGCTGGGTTTGAGCGATGGCGAAATCTTTGACGCGCTGCGCCATCCCGAATATTTCCAAAAAACCATCGACAAGGAAGGGCAGTTCAGCGAAGAAGAAGCCCTGATGGAGCTATATCGCAAGCTGCGCCCTGGTGAACCGCCCACGGTGTCCGGCGGTCAGCAATTGCTCGACTCCCGCTTCTTTGATCCCAAGCGGTATGACTTGGGCCGCGTCGGACGTTACAAGCTCAACAAGAAACTGCGGCTCAGTGTGCCCGAAACCACGCGCGTGCTAACTCCGCAGGACATCCTGGCGGCTATTGACTACCTGATCAACCTGGAATTTGACATTGGCATGGTGGACGACATCGACCACCTGGGCAACCGCCGGGTTCGCTCGGTGGGCGAACTGCTGCAAAACCAGGTGCGAGTTGGTCTGAACCGTCTGGAGCGGATTATCCGGGAGCGGATGACCGTATCGGATGCCGACACGCTAACCCCTGCTTCGCTGGTTAACCCCAAACCGCTGGTGGCCGCGATCAAGGAGTTCTTTGGCTCCTCGCAGCTTTCGCAGTTCATGGATCAGACCAATCCGCTGGCGGAGTTGACCCACAAGCGTCGCCTCAGCGCCCTAGGCCCTGGCGGTCTGACGCGAGAGCGGGCGGGCTTTGCGGTGCGTGATATCCACCCCTCTCACTATGGACGCATTTGCCCCATCGAAACGCCAGAAGGCCCAAACGCAGGCTTGATTGGCTCTCTGGCAACCCACGCCCGCGTCAATCCCTACGGGTTTATCGAAACCCCTTTTTACGAGGTCAAAGAGGGTCGGGTGCTGAAGGATAAGCCGCCCGTCTATATGACGGCGGATGAGGAGGATGACCTGCGGGTGGCTCCCGGAGATGTGTCGGTTGATGAAGACGGCTACATCATGGGCGAGCAAGTGCCCGTCCGCTATCGCCGAGACTTTACGACCACCACGCCAGCCGAAGTGGACTATGTGGCGATTTCTCCAGTGCAAATTATCTCGGTGGCGACCTCTCTCATTCCGTTCCTGGAGCATGACGATGCGAACCGCGCCCTGATGGGATCAAACATGCAGCGTCAGGCAGTGCCCCTGCTGCGTCCTGAGCGACCGCTGGTGGGAACGGGACTAGAAGCCCAGACTGCCCGCGACTCTGGCATGGTGATTGTCAACCAGTTTGACGGTGAGGTGTCCTACGTGGATGCAAACCGTATTCGGGTGCGCGGCGAAAACGGTAAGGAGAAGGAATACATCCTGCAAAAATACCAGCGCTCGAACCAGGATACCTGCTTGAACCAGCGCCCGATTGTCAATGTGGGCGATCGCGTCGTGGCGGGTCAGGTTTTGGCGGATGGCTCTGCGGCCGAAGGCGGTGAAATCGCGCTGGGTCAGAACATCCTGGTGGCCTACATGCCCTGGGAAGGCTACAACTACGAAGATGCGATTCTGATCAGCGAACGCCTGGTCTACGACGACGTGTACACCTCAATCCACATTGAAAAATACGAGATTGAGGCTCGCCAAACGAAGCTGGGTCCCGAAGAAATCACTCGCGAAATTCCCAACGTGGGGGAAGACGCGCTGCGCCAGCTTGACGAAACGGGCATCATCCGGATTGGAGCCTGGGTAGAAGCAGGGGACATTCTGGTGGGCAAGGTGACCCCCAAGGGCGAATCGGATCAGCCGCCGGAAGAAAAGCTGCTGCGGGCCATCTTTGGCGAAAAGGCGCGGGATGTGCGAGACAACTCGCTGCGCGTGCCGAATGGCGAAAAGGGTCGCGTGGTGGACGTGCGGGTGTTTACCCGTGAGCAGGGCGACGAACTGCCTCCTGGGGCAAACATGGTGGTGCGCGTCTATGTGGCGCAAAAGCGCAAGATTCAGGTCGGCGACAAGATGGCGGGTCGCCACGGCAACAAGGGGATTATTTCCCGGATTTTGCCGCTGGAGGATATGCCCTACCTGCCCGACGGTCGTCCAGTTGACATTGTGCTGAACCCGCTGGGCGTGCCGTCTCGGATGAATGTGGGTCAGGTATTTGAGTGTCTGATGGGCTGGGCCGCAGAAAACCTGGGGGTGCGGTTCAAGATGACTCCGTTTGACGAAATGTACGGACAGGAAGCCTCGCGGCTGACCACCCACGCCAAGCTGCAAGAGGCCGCAGAAAAGACCGGCCAGCCCTGGGTGTTTAATCCCGATAATCCGGGCAAAATCCAGGTCTACGACGGGCGCACGGGCGAACCCTTTGACCAGCCTGTGACCGTGGGCAAGGCTTATATGCTGAAGCTGGTTCACCTGGTGGACGACAAGATCCACGCCCGCTCGACGGGCCCGTACTCGCTGGTGACGCAGCAGCCTCTAGGCGGCAAGGCGCAGCAGGGGGGGCAGCGGTTTGGCGAGATGGAGGTGTGGGCACTGGAGGCCTTTGGTTCTGCCTACATCCTGCAAGAGCTGCTGACGGTGAAATCCGACGACATGCAGGGCCGAAACGAAGCGCTGAATGCCATCGTGAAGGGCAAGGCGATCCCCCGTCCGGGTACGCCGGAATCCTTTAAGGTGCTGATGCGCGAGTTGCAGTCGCTCTGTTTGGATATTGCGGCGCACAAGCTGCAAACCCAGGAAGACGGTACCAGCCGCGATGTGGAAATTGACCTGATGGCCGATGTCAGCAGTCGCCGTGCGCCATCGCGCCCCACCTACGAGTCGATTTCGCGGGACGAGATGGACGACAGCGACGAGTAGCCGTCAGAATGGCCGTTGCGCGATCGCCCCGCTCGAATCTGACAAGAACCGGGGACTGGGCGATCGCCTCTCCAGTCTCTACCCTTGCAACTCTACTCCCAGCAGGCTGTTCCGGTTTGTCACTCGCCTGCACCCTCAATACGCTTTTTAAGCTTTACGCGCCTCATCGTTACAGAAGGAAGGACTACGAATGCCCAAAATCGAACAGCGGTTTGACTACGTGAAGATTGGGCTGGCCTCGCCAGAGCGGATTCGCCAATGGGGTGAGCGCACCCTGCCAAATGGACAGGTCGTAGGCGAAGTCACCAAGCCAGAAACGATTAACTACCGCACCCTCAAGCCGGAAATGGACGGCTTGTTCTGTGAGCGGATTTTTGGCCCCGCTAAAGACTGGGAGTGTCACTGCGGCAAATACAAGCGGGTGCGCCACCGGGGCATCGTGTGCGAACGCTGCGGCGTGGAAGTGACGGAATCTCGCGTCCGCCGCCACCGCATGGGCTACATCAAGCTAGCGGCTCCCGTGGCCCACGTCTGGTATCTCAAGGGCATTCCCAGCTACATGGCGATTTTGCTCGATATGCCGCTGCGGGACGTGGAGCAGATTGTCTACTTCAACTCCTACGTGGTTCTCAGCCCCGGCAACGCCGAAAACCTTAGCTACAAGCAACTGCTGACGGAAGACCAGTGGATTGAGATCGAAGATCAGCTCTATAGCGAAGATTCTCAGCTCACTGGGGTTGAAGTGGGCATTGGTGCAGAAGCGCTGCAACGACTGCTAGGAGACCTGGATTTGGAGAAAGAAGCTGAGCAGCTCCGCGAAGAAATCGCCACGGCCAAAGGGCAAAAACGCGCCAAGCTGATCAAGCGGCTGCGGGTGATCGACAACTTCATCGCTACCCAGTCCAAGCCGGAGTGGATGGTGCTGGATGTGATTCCGGTGATTCCGCCAGATCTGCGCCCGATGGTGCAACTGGACGGCGGTCGCTTTGCCACCTCCGACCTGAATGATTTGTATCGCCGGGTGATCAACCGGAACAACCGTCTGGCTCGGCTTCAGGAAATTCTGGCTCCGGAAATCATCGTCCGCAACGAAAAGCGGATGCTGCAAGAAGCCGTAGACGCGCTGATCGACAATGGACGGCGCGGCCGCACCGTGGTCGGAGCTAACAACCGCCCGCTGAAATCCCTGTCGGACATCATCGAAGGGAAACAGGGTCGCTTCCGCCAAAACCTGCTGGGTAAGCGGGTAGACTACTCCGGTCGTTCGGTTATTGTGGTCGGCCCCAAGCTCAAGATTCACCAATGCGGTCTGCCAAAGGAAATGGCCATCGAGCTGTTTCAGCCCTTTGTGATCCACCGCCTGATTCGTCAGGGCTTGGTGAACAATATCAAAGCGGCGAAGAAGCTGATTCAGCGCAACGATCCCCAGATTTGGGATGTGCTGGAAGAGGTCATCGACGGCCACCCCGTGCTGCTAAACCGTGCCCCAACGCTGCACCGTCTGGGGATTCAGGCCTTTGAACCCATTCTGGTAGACGGTCGAGCAATTCAGCTTCACCCGCTGGTGTGTCCGGCCTTTAACGCAGACTTCGACGGCGACCAGATGGCGGTTCACGTCCCTCTCTCGCTAGAAGCCCAGGCCGAAGCGCGTCTGCTGATGCTGGCATCGAACAATATCCTCTCCCCAGCCACGGGTCGCCCGATCGTCACCCCCAGCCAGGACATGGTGTTGGGCTGCTACTATCTGACCGCAGAAAACCCCAATGCTACTAAGGGCAAGGATCGCTACTTCTCCAGCCTGGAGGATGTGATCGTTGCCTATGAGCAGCAGCAGGTTGATTTGCACGCCTACGTTTGGGTGCGGTTTGACGGCGATGTGGAGTCGCCAGAGGCGGACAATGAGCCGATTGAGGAGCAGCGCTCCGAAGACGGCATTGTCACGAAGCTCTATAAGTATCGCCGCGTCCGGGAAGATGCCGAGGGCAACCAGGTGTCTCAATATATTCGCACGACCCCGGGCCGCATTATCTACCACAAGACGATCCAGGAAGCGCTCGTCAGCTAGGGCCGTTGACGGCGATCGCCCTCCAGTCCCTCTCGCAACTTTACTCGCAACTTGAGATGAGCAGCAGATCAGCAGCGTCAGGGTTGGGGGTGGGCGGTGAAGGGCGATCGCCCTACAGGGCTTCTTGATCCATTCGTTTCCGGTTTCGCGGGCTGCACCTTGGTGTAGCTGCCAGACAGCCACCCAGTATTGCTAACCTTTTTGAGTTCTGAAGGGCGGGACATCATCTATGACAGAGCAAAGTTCGATTCAAAGATCCGAAAAGCCCGTCGTGTTTCGCAATCGCGTGATCGATAAAAAGCAGTTGCGGCGACTGATTGCCTGGGCCTTCACCCACTACGGGACTGCCCGCACAGCACAGGTAGCCGACGAGCTAAAGGATTTGGGCTTCAAGTTTGCTACGCGGGCGGGGGTGTCGATTAGTGTAGACGACTTGCAGGTTCCGCCCAGCAAGCGCAAACTGCTCGACGAAGCCGAGGACGAAATCCGCAAAACCGAGGAGCGCTATACTCGCGGCGACATTACTGAAGTAGAGCGCTTCCAGAAGGTCATCGACACCTGGAACAGCACCAACGAAGACCTAACCAGCGCGGTGGTTCGCAACTTCCGCGAGAGCAACCCGCTCAACTCGGTCTACATGATGGCGTTTTCTGGCGCACGGGGAAACATCTCTCAGGTGCGTCAGTTGGTGGGGATGCGCGGCCTGATGGCCAATCCGCAGGGGGAAATTATTGACCTGCCTATTAAGACCAACTTCCGCGAAGGGCTGACGGTGACAGAGTACATCATTTCCTCCTACGGGGCGCGGAAAGGACTGGTGGACACAGCGCTGCGGACGGCAGACTCCGGGTATCTCACCCGTCGTCTGGTGGACGTATCGCAGGACGTGATTATTCGGGAACTAGACTGCAACACGGAGCGCGGCATTCCCATCCGCAGCATGACAGACGGGGAGCGGGTGCTGATTCCTCTGAAGGATCGGCTGCTGGGTCGCGTGCCTGCGGAGGATGTGATTCATCCCGAAACGGGTGAAGTTATTGTTCCTCGCAACGAGCCAATTTCCGACGATATGGCGGAGGAAATTGGTCGGGCTAAGGTAGAGCAGGTGGTCGTGCGATCGCCCCTCACTTGCCAAGCCTCTCGTTCCGTTTGCCAGCGCTGCTATGGCTGGAGCCTGGCCCACGCCTACCTGGTGGACATGGGCGAAGCCGTGGGCATCATTGCGGCGCAGTCGATTGGCGAACCGGGGACGCAGCTGACTATGCGGACGTTCCACACGGGCGGCACGGTCACAGGCGAACAGGCTCCGACCATCCGCGCCAGCTTCAACGGCACAGTTCACCTGAAGCTAAAGCGTAAGGACGAAGTGCTGCGCTCTCGCCCCTTCCGCACCCGCCACGGCGAAGACGCGCTGATTATCGAGTCGCCCTCGGTAGAAGTGATCGTGGAACAAGGCAGCCGCAAGGAGTCCCACACGATTACTCAGGGTTCCATCCTGTTTGCCCAGGAAGGCGAGTCGGTCGTGGCCGATCAAATCCTGGCAGAACTGCCCGCGACGGGGCGTGTCCGCAAGGTGACGGAAAAAGCCAGTAAGGACGTGGCTTCTGACCTGGCTGGCGAGGTGAAATTTGCCGACCTCGTGCCCGAAGAGAAGCGCGATCGCCAGGGCAACATCACTCGCATTGCCCAGCGGGGCGGCTTGCTGTGGGTGCTGTCGGGCGAGGTGTATAACCTGCCACCGGGCGCAGAACCTGTTGTAAAGAATGGCGATCGCGTCGAAGCCAACAGCATCCTCGCCAAGACCAAGCTGATCACTGAAAACGGCGGAACGGTGCGCCTGCCCCAGGATGGCGAAGGCAAAGCGGGGCGCGAAGTCGAAATCATCACCGCGTCGGTGCTGCTGGATCAGGCCCGCGTCATTGCCGAAAGCCAGCAAGGCCGCGAACACTACATCATCGAAACCCAGCACAACCAGCGGTTCTCCCTGATTGCCACACCCGGCACCAAGGTGGTGAACAAGCAAGTCGTGGCAGAACTGATTGACGACCGCTACCACACCCAGACGGGCGGCATCATCAAGTTCTCTGGCATCGAGCTAGAGAAGCGCGGCAAAGCCAAACAGGGCTATGAAGTCGTCAAGGGCGGCACGATTCTCTGGATTCCTGAAGAATCCCACGAGGTGAACAAAGACATTTCGCTGCTGCTGGTCGAAGACGGGCAGTTTGTGGAAGCGGGCACCGAAGTGGTCAAAGACATCTTCTGCCAGAGCAGCGGCGTAGTCGAAGTGACCCAAAAGAACGACATTCTGCGGGAAATCGTGATCAAGCCCGGCGAACTGCACATGGTTGACAACCCGGAAGCCGTCATGAGTCGCAACGGCACGATCGCCAACCCCGGCGAAGAACTGCTGCCCGGTCTTGAACTGACGGATCTGCGCTATGTCGAATATGTCGATTCGCCCGAAGGCCCAGCACTGCTGCTGCGTCCGGTGACGGAGTTTGCTGTGCCCGACGAGCCTTCAGTGCCCAGCCAGTCTTCGACCAGCGAGGAGTCGGGTCGCGCGATCCAACTCCGGGCAGTGCAGCGAACGATGTATAAGGACGGGGAGCGCGTCAAGTCGGTCGAAGGGCTGGAACTGCTGCGGACTCAGCTAGTGCTGGAGATTGATCAAGATGCACAACTGGCTGCGGATATTGAGCTAGTGCCTGATGAATCTGATCCTGAACTGCTGCGCCTCCAGTTGGTGATTCTGGAATCGCTGGTGATTCGTCGCGACGTGCCCGCCGACCAGACCCAGGGCAGCACGCTAACCACGCTGCTGGTGAAAGACGGGGATCAAATCTCGCCAGGAGACGAAGTGGCCCGCACCGAGATCCTGTGTAAGGAAGGGGGCGAGGTGCGCGGCGTGGGCAGCAACGAATCAGCCCGCCGGATTCTGGTCGTTCGCGAGTCGGACAAGCTGACCGTCGAGACGGAGGGCAAGTCCCCCACTGTGAAAGCGGGCGACCTGCTGGTGGCTGGAGCGGCGATCGCCGATGGTGTGGTCGCTCAAGAATCGGGGCAAGTTCTGTCGGTCAGCGATTCCCAGGTGCAACTGCGACTGGCACGCCCCTATCGCGTGTCGGCGGGTGCCGTGCTGCACATCGACGACGGTGATTTGGTGCAACGGGGCGACAACCTGGTGCTGCTGGTGTTTGAACGCGCCAAGACCGGAGACATCATCCAGGGTCTACCCCGGATTGAGGAACTGCTGGAAGCCCGCAAGCCCAAAGAAGCCTGCGTATTGGCGCGGCGACCGGGCACGGCGCAGGTGGTCTACAGCGACGACGACACCGTGCAGGTGAAGGTCGTCGAAGCGGACGGCGTAATCACCGAGTATCCCATCGGCCCGGGTCAAAACATGCTGATCATCGACGGGCAGGAAGTGGGTGCCGCAGAACCGCTGACGGACGGACCTGCCAACCCCCACGAAATCCTGGAGATCTTCTTTGATCTGCATCGGGAAACGCTGGGCGTTCACGAAGCCTCGCTGATCAGCCTGGAGAAGGTGCAAACCTTCCTGGTAAACGAAGTGCAGTCGGTGTATCAATCACAGGGGATCGAAATTTCGGATAAGCACATCGAGGTAATTGTGCGCCAGATGACCTCCAAGGCGCGGATCGATGACGGGGGCGACACCACCATGCTGCCGGGTGAACTGGTGGAACTGCACCAGATTCAGCAGGTGAACGAGGCGATGTCGATTACGGGCGGTGCGCCAGCGGAATATACCCCGGTGCTGCTGGGGATCACCAAGGCCTCGCTGAACACCGACAGCTTTATCTCGGCCGCCAGCTTCCAGGAAACGACTCGTGTGCTGACTGAAGCAGCGATCGAAGGCAAGTCGGACTGGCTGCGGGGTCTGAAGGAAAACGTGATCATTGGTCGTCTGATTCCAGCGGGCACGGGCTTCAATGCCTACGAAGAGTCCACTAGCGTTGACCTCGACGCGCTGGACGACATGGGACTAAGTGATGTGGTGCTGGATGACCTGACCGCCCGCAGCTATGACCTAGACAGCGGCTTTGACGTGTTTCCGCCGCCGGAAGGTCTGGGAATGCGAGAAGGGACTGAGTTTCCGCGCCCGTCGCACGGCTTTGGTGACGATGCCTTCTCTGGTGTCCTTGAGGACGATGAGCTGGCCGACGATTACGCCGACGACGATGATGAGGATGACGACGAGGACGAAGACTAGGGCATAGGAGAAGCATAGAGTGCCTGCAAAGTGCTTCTCCTAGCTCAAATGCCAAGTCCAAGCGCCCAGTTCAAATCTCAAATTCAAACCAAATTCAAAAAGGGGGAGATGGATTGCCTTCATCTCCCCCTTTTTGCTAAATGCCTTTGCTAAATCCGTAGATGGCTTAAAACCAACCGCCTGCCTCAATTCACCCGCCTTAATTCACCCGCCTTAATTCACCCGCCTCAATTGTTGTAGTTTTCGTCTACAAAGCCGGGGTTGCTGCGGGCGGGAATTTTCCAGTCTGCGTTTTCACCGCCAATAATAACCCGCTCGATCGTCACATAGTCCTTGCTGAACTGCTTCAGACTGTTGATTAATACGTCCAGCGCCAGGGCATCGCTCGTCCCCATATCGATCCAACAGCGGGCCCAGTTGCCTTCATACTCCACCTCGCCCATGTTGTGCATGAGCGACATGAGGCTTTCATCGGCCTGGTCATTGTCGTAGTCCAGATAGCTGATATCCAGCCCAGTATCCTGAACCTGCAAGTTTTCGGCATTGAACCCGCCCAGCTTGCCCAGGAAAAACCAGGAGTTAAAAATCTCATCGATGTATTGCTGCTCCATTGCAGAAGGCGGCAGCGTGAATTCTAGCCAAATCCACAGGTTGAAAAAGTCGCATTCTCGAAATTCGACGCGCATGGGGACTAGGTGGAGTATTAGAGATTGGAGTATTAGAGAAATGAGGTGAGAAGAAAGGTGCATCTCACGCCTCATTCAGCATACGACTTTCAGGACTTACGCAGTTGGACAATTTCTCATCAGTTGCGCCCGCTAGAAATTGTCCGAAATCCAAAAAGCTTATCGCAAGCGCATAAGTCCTGGACTTTCTAACTTTCTAAATGAGCTAAATGAGTCATCTCTGCAAAGAGTTCTGCAAAGAGTTTGGGTTTTTCAAGCCTTGCACCCGATCGCCCTTTCGATGTGGCTCAAACCGTGCGCCTCTAGTTTTTGGGCGAGGCCGTCGAGGATGCGGCGCACCATCCACGGTCCTTCATAAAACCAGCCCGTGTAGACCTGTACCAGGCTTGCGCCAGCGGTAATTTTTTCCCAGGCATCCTCAGCGGTGAAAATGCCGCCAACCCCAATGATGGGCAGAGTCCCGCTGGTCTTCTGATAAATCAGCCGGATGATTTCGGTGGAGCGCTGGCGGAGGGGTGCGCCGCTGATGCCGCCGGCCTCTTCTGTGAGCAGTTTCCCCGTTGCAGCGAGGCGTTGGGTGTGGAGGCGATCGCGCTGAACGGTTGTATTGGTCGCGATGATCCCCGCCAGGTGATGGGTTTGGCAGAGGGCAAGAATATCGGCGATCGCCTCCTCGTTGAGATCCGGCGCAATCTTCACCAGCAGAGGTTTTTGCCCTGCATTTTCTTGCTGCAATAGCCCCAAAATGCGGTCAAGCTGGTCGGCATCCTGGAGCGATCGTAATCCAGGCGTGTTGGGCGAAGACACATTCACCACAAAGTAATTGCCGCAATTCTGAAGCAGCCGGAAACTGCCAAGATAATCCTCCGCCGCAGACTCCAGCGGGGTCACTTTGGACTTGCCCAGATTAATCCCCAAGGGGAATCGCAACGCAGAGGGGTCAGCATCTTGAAGGGGCATGGCAGACGCACTCAGGCGGGCAGCCATCGCAGCGGCTCCTTCATTATTAAACCCCATGCAGTTGAGCGCCGCCAAATCTTGAGGCAGGCGGAACAGGCGGGGGCGGGGATTTCCGGGCTGGGCATGGAGCGTGACAGTGCCGAGTTCCGCAAAGCCAAAGCCAAAATCCTGCCACAGGTGGGCGACCCGTCCGTCCTTATCGAATCCAGCCGCCAGCCCCACCGGATTCTGAAAACTCAGGCCCCAGAGCGTTTGGCTGAGGGCAGGATGGGCGCTGCAAAAGGCCCGCCGACCCTGCTGCCGCACCCAGGAGGCCAGCGGCGGATTGCGGGTTGCGTCTGCCTCGGCAAGCCCGCTAAGTGTGTCGATGAGCCGACGGTGTAGCCATTCTGGGTCGGCCCGCAGCCCGCCAAACAGCAGCGGACGTAGCCCCTGTTTATAAAGATCCACTTTATAAAGCTCCACGGATGTTTCCTTGGTGCTAAATCGTCAGGCTTCCCTGCAAGAGCATTCTGCCGAATCACAAATTGCGATTAAGCCACTTGTGATTAAGCCACTTGTGATTCGGTCACTTGTGATTAAGCCACTTGTGATTAAGCCACTTGTGATTAAGCCACTTGTGATTCGGTCACTTGTGATTAAGCCACAAAGCAAGAATTCAAGCAGGAAATCTCGCTAGAAAATCTCACTGTATCAAGCGACGATTCAACAATCAATCTTGAGGCTTGGCAAAACTCTTGCAAAACCATTAGCGCCCCCCAAACTGAGTGGGGATGAGTCCATAGGCATGGCTCACAAGCTGCACGTTCGGGCCGTGCATCTGCCAAACCAGCAGTTCCTCTCGGTTAGAACGCTGACCGTGAACCCATAAATGAACGCGGATAAACTCATTCGCCTGATGATCGGATGGGAGCCATTCCCAGCCGAGGATCTCGAACGCACTTGTTCTGCCAGAGTTGCGCTGAATCGCGTCACAGTACATTAAGAAATGAGGCAGTGAATTGGCTTTTTGAAACGTTTCACTAGACTGTTCATAAACAGAAAGACAGTCTGCCTGGTTGACTTGAGCATGAAATTTTTGAATCGCTGCTGTAATTTTATCTTGCTTTATTTTTAGATTTGTAATGTCCAGGAATTGATACTTAGCAGTAATTTCTGGTTTACAGCTAAAGGAGCCATTCGTAATATTAAATGAGCAGTTTTTTATCCCCAGCGAGGCTTCTCCGCGAAAGACCGCAAATAGCCCAGAAATAATCGAAGGCACAACAAACACGATGAAGAAGAGGGTTCCCAAGCAGCCCAAGCAGCTTGTTGTTCCAGAAGATTGAGCCATAAAACCTTGCGGGCGATCGCCAAACTCTACCAGCCAGAACCTATTGCCAAACCCTGAGGAACCTATACGGCCTACTCCAGTTTATTTCTAGTAAAGTTTATTTCTAGTAAAGTTTATTTCTAGTAAAGCCTCATGCCATGAGAGGATGTTTGAAAAGTCCTACTGTTTGTAGCAAAGCGTGCCGATCCCCCTAAATCCCCCTTAAAAAGGGGGACTTTAAGGCGGTTTCCCCCCTTTTTAAGGGGGGCTAGGGGGGATCTCTGAGTGCTTAACATTACAGGCGATACCTTTTCAAACACCCTCCGAGACGGCAGACGGTTATTTCAAGACGGTTATTGCAATATGTAGCATTCTGTCAGCAGGGTTCCCAAGATGCCCTAAGCTAGTTAAGGTTTTTACTACTCAAACTACCGTCGTGTCTGAACTGCTCTACACGGGTTTACGCGAAGGGATACAGGGAGCGTTGTGGCTGGTGCATTTGGTGCTGGTTCCAGTTTGTTTTGTGGTGGCTTGGGGCATGGTGGGGCTGGTGGCCTGGAACCTAATTTCGGCAGGGCGAGACGGGCTGGCCCAGGCGCAACAAATGCACAAGATTCCCTGTTCTGAATGTCGATTTTTTACGGGCGATTATCACTTGAAATGCACGGTACATCCGGAGCGAGCGCTGTCGGAAGAGGCGATGAATTGTGCAGACTACGAGCCGCAAAGGTGGGGATAATTTTAGAGTGGGGGTAATTCTAGAACGGTACTGGTTTAGAACGGTACTGAAGCTTTGAGCGTTAGCGTTTCATGCGTTTGCGGATGCTTGACCGTTATCTGGTGAGCGTGCAGATGGAGCCGGGGCGCGTGTGTTGGACAACCGTAGAGGCGATCGCCCAAAATCGGCATTCCCAAACCCGCCGCGTCTGCCGCATGAACCCGAAGCTGATGCGTGCGCCCGGTCACAGGCACTAGCTCAACCCGACTGCGCCATACCCCATCGAATTCACAGCGTTCCTGTCTGAGCAGGCGCACTTGGGTCTGGCTGGGCTTGCCCCGCTGCCAATCGACCTGCTGCCGGGGACGCTCGGCCGGGTCTCCCCACAGCGGCAGACAAATTTCATCAGGAACGGACGCTAGACGGCCGGATAGCAGCGCTTCGTAGACCTTTTTCACCTGGCGCTGCTGAAACTGCTGATGGAGCGCCCGGTGAGTTTCTGCGTCTTTTGCCAGCAGCAGCACGCCAGAGGTATCTTGATCGAGCCGATGCGCGGGATAGAGCCGTGAGTGGGTTGAGAGTCGGGCGATCGCGCTATCTTGTCCATAGCGACCGGGCACCGACAGCAGTCCGCTGGGCTTGTGGACAGCCAGCAGCCACGGGTCTTCGTATAGAATCCCTAGCGGTTCCGGCGCAGCGGTCTTCAATACCTGAGCCGACAAGCCCGACAGCAAGAACCCCATCAGCGGCTGACAGCGCTCTGCACAGGCTTCATAAAACTGTCCTTGCACCCGATGCTCTCGCGCAGGCGACGGCCCCCACCAAAACTCCGCCAGGGCAATCGGCGTTAGTCCGTGGGTTGCTGCATAATGCAGAAGCTTTGGGGCGCAGCAATCGCCCGTCCCGGTGGGCAAAAAACCAGACGGCATCAGCGCTTGCAGGGGTCGAGAGTCGCCTGCAAAGTTGGTGAGATGATGAGCGGTGTAAAATTCTGCCTGGAGTTGTCGAGATAGACTTTTGCGCTGCTGTTTCAGTTCTGCAATCCGTGCGTTTGCCTGGTCAATTTCTTGCCGTAGTGGATGCAGGACGGCATTCCACTTTACTTTCAAGTTTCGGCGCTCGATGCCATCCTGCTGGCTTTCATGATTCAGCGCCTGGAGTGCGATCGCCACTGTGTCGTCTTCAGGGCGCTGGCGTAGCTGCTTCCGAGTGCGATCGCGGGCTTGCTTCCGATTCTGGTGCAGATCCGAAAGCTGCTTTAGTTCATAGTCAAACTTGAGTTTTTCAGCATGATAAACCTGACGAACCGGCAGGGTTTCTAGCTGGATCAATTCTTGCTTGATTGCTTGCAGCGCATTCAGCGTTTCCAGTTCCAATGCAGCAATGCGATCGCGCCCTGGAATTGGCGGAACCCATCCTTCTTTTGTGCTGCTGCCATTGAGCAATCCAGAAAACGCTTTGAGAAAATACAGTTCATCAGCCTGCGCTTTGACGAGCAAAACGCCGTACATCTTGCCTTCACGGTTGCAGTCCTCACAGGCTGCGAGTTCCTGCATAAGAGCGTGGGCGATCGCCTCTGCAAGGCGGGTTCGGGGCAGATACAGCCACCTGCCCGAACGCCGACACGCTCCACCATACCAGCCCGTCACAGTTGCATCTGTAAGAGACGCTTTGGCGCAGGATGGTAGCGGGTGGAGCGTGCGGGCGATCGCTTCAGAATACAGGCTTAGCAAGGCTCACAAGCTATACACTGGCGGTCGTCGGCGGGTAGCAGACCTTGGTGCCGCCCAGTCCGCAATAGCCCCCCGGATTTTTGGCAAGATACTGCTGATGATAGTCCTCCGCGTAATAGAACTCTGGCGCATCCAGAATTTCAGTGGTGATGCTGCCATAGCCTTCTGATTTGAGCGCAGCCTGATAGCGCTGGAGAGAGGCTTCGGCGGCTTGCCGCTGGGCCTCAGAATAAACGTAAATTCCAGAGCGATACTGCGTGCCTACGTCATTCCCTTGGCGCATTCCTTGGGTGGGGTCGTGGCTTTCCCAAAACACCTTGAGCAGGTCTTCGTAGGAAATCACCGACGGGTCGTATACGACGCGCACGACTTCGTTGTGCCCCGTCAGACCGCTGCACACTTCCTGATAAGTGGGGTTGGGCGTGATGCCCGCTGCGTAGCCCACGGACGTGCTGTATACGCCCTCCTGCTGCCAAAACTTTCGCTCTGCGCCCCAAAAACAGCCCAGCCCAAACAGCGCTAGCTCCATCCCGTCGGGGAATGGGGGCTGAAGCGGGTTGCCGTTGACGAAGTGGCGATTTTGAACCTGCATTGGCTGCGATCGCCCCGGCAAAGCCTCTTCAGAAGTCGGCAGCGCCAGCTTTTTACCAAACCCAAATAGCACCATAGTGGTTTACCAACTGTCTCTAGAAGTGTGCAAGAGAAGCATACGGATCATTTTCAATAAGAAGTAAAAGTCCAGCAGAACGACCCAGCGGTTTAATCAAGCACTGCCAAATCAGGGGCGCAGAGAATTCATACTTCTTTACTTCTTCTCTCATAGTACCGCAACAATAAAACACTGGAAAATACTAGAGAAAGAAGCCCTGCCCCCAAAAAGCGATCGCCCTCTAATCCTTTACGCTCCCTACATCCTAGCCTCCTTGACCCAGAGTGCTGCTGGGAGTGACCTAAGAATCCCATGAGAACTCGGGCAGGATAAGCCTCTCTCCCCAATCATCTCGCTTTCAATTTTTCTAGAGAGTTTTGTGTTAGAAATTGCTCAACCAGAGAGTCTTTGAACGAATCCCAAATCCAATCAGTCAATGAACACAAAACATCAAACCAAAAACCCTATGCTGCCCGCGGCGTAGGCGGCGCAAGGTCTTAAGAGATGATTTTTAATTTGGTCTACCTACGTTTAGAAGAGAGTTTTACAACAGCAACTCCAACGGTGCCACAGGAACCAGTTGAATGCTGTCCAGGCTGATAGCGTGCCCATACTGATGTACCCCCAGCACTGTCCCTATGGCATCTGTATCCAGATTAGTCTCAGCCACTGCAATCTTTTTCGAGACCAGCTTCAAATCTATCAATTCACTTAAAGGAGAATTCTGAAAAGGATCAAAGAGAAGCTCATCATTTAGCTCAAATCGGAATGGCACTTCTCCCAGACCGTCTGCCAAAAGGTGATCAATATTACTAACTACGCCAACATTACTAACTACGCCAGCCACGATGTCATATGCACCCAGCACATGCCCAATCAGTTCATTAAGAAGCGTGTTTCCGGACTCGATATACATCGTGTTTGCCGTCAATCCATCCTCAATAGTGACAGAAATCGAGCTTTTTTCACCAATCTGATAGGTTGGAGAATCGACAGCAGTGATATTAATCGTAAAGGTCTCGCTGCCTTCAACTAATCCATCTCTGACAATCTGAATTGGAATTCCAGAAGCAGAGAATCCGCTCGGAAGTGATGCGGTGTCGGTGTAAATGCCTGTGCCTTCCCCACCATTTGGCGATCGCACTGATCTCTTTTAATACATTTCGATCTCCGTAATAGCACCAGGAAACCGTTCGCCACAAGTCATCAGCAGTCGGATAAGTGCATCACGGCTTTGCAAAGCTGCAAACTAAGCTGAGGCAAGCCTTACTCAGGGTTTCCGAGCATTCGCCTGGGCAAGTTGATCGGGAGTGAAGCGCTCCACAATGCTAAGGGGTAGCTGGTCATCCTGGAGTTGCTCGATGTAGCGGGCGCTGAGAAACGGGAGATAGGTATCGTCCTGATTCAGATAGGTTTGGAAAAAGGCGAGGCTGACGGTGCGGAGATAGTAATGGGCGATCGCCGGATCGGGGCCCACGACTTCCGGCGGCAGGTTAACCGCTACATTGTCTTCTGCGGGTACATCGATCGCGGAAAAGTGGGTCGCGTTTTGCAGCAGCAGCAGATAGCGGTGGGGTGTCGTCAGCCAGGTAAAGGGCGTAATTTGCTCCGGCAGCGCAGGGGTAACCGTATCGGCTCCGCTGGCAACGATCAGCGTGGGGACATCTAGCGCCGCATAGCCTTCTTCCCCAAACAGGCTGCTGCCCAGGGTGTTGATGGCGATAATGGCTTTTACCCTGGGGTCGCGCAGGTTGTTGGAATCCAGCACCCAGTTTTGCAGGCGACATTGCAGCAGCAGCGACAGGTTCAGGGTTTCATCAAGCTTGCATTCCTGGTTTAGCCGACTGAGATCAATCGGGGTGCCCGCGATGGCAAAGGCTGTGTAGCCACCGAGCGACTGTCCAACCACGCCCACTTGCTCGGTATCGATCAAGTTCTTGAACCGGGGGTCCCGCTCTAGCGTGTTGAGTAGACAGGTAATGTCCTGGGGGCGCTGGACAAATTCAGCGGGTTCGGTTTCGTTGCGAACAATCCCATCGATCAGGTCTTCTAGGCGTTTGGTGTTGCTGCCGGGGTGTTCTGGCACCGCAACCGCAAAGCCATAGGACGCGAGATGTTGGGCAATGTAGCTGAAGGTGAGACGATTTGAGCCTAGCCCGTGGGAGATGACCACCAGCGGCATGGCAGTGGGCGGCTGATTTTGACGATCTGCGACAGGCAGGTATAGATCGACCTCCAGCGGGCGATTGCCAAAGCGTCGTCCTGTATAAACCAGGCTATGATCCGCAGGGGAATACAGACTGGCGGGGGCACTTAAACAGCCGCGAAACTGTTCCTGCGTGAGGGTCTGAAGCGAAACCGTGTAGCGGCCGGGACGCACCGGATTGATCTGGGACGTGGAAACCACTGGCTCTAGGCGGGCATTGTCTTCGGAAATCAGGGCGATCGCATCAATGGCCTGCTTGGTCTGGTTCACCAACCGCTCGATGGACGAAATAATAGAAAACGCGCGGGTCAGGTCAATCCGCATCGTGTCTACTGGAAAATGCTCCAGCACGTTGAGCGGCGTTAGACCGTTTTCTCCATCGGCCGCCGCCAGCACCAGGGCCGACCGCAGTGCCCGCTTGCCCGACAGGTTTGACCCGGTGCGAACGACTTCGCCCAGCCGTTGTAGCAACAGTTCGCCCTGGTCGGAATAGAGAAACTGGGACACGGCCCAGGGGGTCAGGTTTAGCTCCAGCCGGGTTTTGAGGAGTTGTTCGAGCTGTTGGAGTTGTTCTTCTGTGGCATAGTGTCGGGCATAAACCCGCAGATTTTCGGTATAGCGCCCTTCTTCGGCATAAATCCGCAGAGCGCGGACGGAAATTGAGCGCTCAAACGGCCCCAGCGACACCAGCACCCGCTCGGCTGCGCGGAGGGGCGGGGCGACGAGCGCTAGGGGCAGAGCAAAGGCGGATGCAAGCAGGGCCCGCCGCCAGCGTTTATTGCTGCAAATGCGATGTCTGGGGTGGCATTGTGGCGATCGCCCGACCCTCAGCCCGCGTGCGCCTTTATTGCCAACCTGCTGGCCAGCCACGCCCACAATCCATCGGCGCAGGCAGCGTCGAACGGACAGGGCAGACGAAAACAAACCAGGAGGCACGGGCATCGGTCAGGAGTTGGCGTAGGTCGGCTTTGGAAAACGCTCAGGGCGAAGCTCCCTCCGAATTTGACAGTAATTTGAGGAGATCCGCCTCTGACAATTGGGTGATTTTTAGGGCGATCGCCTTTTCCAATTTTGACCCCGCGTCTTCACCCACGACCACGAAATCAGTCTTCTTGCTAACGGAACTCGTCACCTTGCCGCCCGCCGCTTTAATCCGTTCAGCGGCTTCATCCCGTTTCAGCGTGGGCAGGGTTCCCGTCAGCACAAAGGTTTTGCCTGCCAGCGTTTGGGGTTTGTCAGATGCAGGTTTCGCCTCGCCTGCCAGAGTCAGCCCTGCCGC
Source organism: Thermoleptolyngbya sp. M55_K2018_002 (assembly GCF_015295965.1). Taxonomy (NCBI): domain Bacteria; kingdom Bacillati; phylum Cyanobacteriota; class Cyanophyceae; order Oculatellales; family Oculatellaceae; genus Thermoleptolyngbya; species Thermoleptolyngbya sp. M55_K2018_002. The sequence goes on along the minus strand of NZ_DVEA01000266.1, from coordinate 1,603 downwards.
CCGCAGCCGCTCCACGAGCGCTTGGTTGGCGGGCACGCGGAACCACTGATAGACCGACCGGGCGATTTCCGGGCCAATGCCGTAGACAGCGGCAATGTCCGATTCTTCAGCGGCGGCCAGGGCTTCGACAGTTGGAAAGGCTTCGGCCAGCGTTTGCGCGTTGACTGCGCCGACGTGCCGAATACCCAGCCCAAACAGGACGCGCCACCAGGGTTGGGTTTTGGATTGGGCGATCGCCCTAACTAGATTTTCAGCGGATTTTTTGCCCATCCGGTCAATGCCGATTAGTTGCTCCGCCGTCAGGTCATACAGGTCGGCAACGCTGTTCAACAAGCCGCGATCGCCCAACTGCTGCACCCACTTCTCGCCCAGCCCGTTGATATCGAGCGCCTGCCGCGAGGCCCAATGCACCAGGGAACCGCGCACGATCGCCGGACAGGATGAATTCACGCAGCGGGTGACGGCCTCCTCTTCCGGGCGCACCAGGGGCTGCCTGCACACCGGACAATGGGTCGGCAGTTGAAACGGTTCCGCCCCGGCGGGTCGCAGTTCCGGCAGCACGCGCACCACTTCGGGAATGATTTCGCCCGCCTTTCGCACAATCACCGTATCGCCCACGCGCACATCCAGCGCCGCGATGAAGTCGGCATTATGCAGCGTCGCCCGCGAAACAGTCGTGCCTGCAAGCTGCACTGGGGCCAGTTCTGCAACAGGCGTGACCGCGCCCGTCCGCCCCACCTGCACGGAGATGCCCTGCACGACGGTCGGCGCTTCTTCGGCGGGATACTTGAGGGCGATCGCCCAGCGCGGAAACTTTTGGGTAAAGCCCAGCCGTTCCTGCAACGCCAGCCCGTTCAGCTTGATTACCAGCCCGTCGGTGAGGTAAGGCAGGTCAAACCGGGCCTGCTCCCAGTGGTCGGCAAACTGGCGCACCTCCTCCAAGGATTCGCACAGCTTGCGGTTCGGATTCACCCGAAAGCCGAGCGTTTGCAGCAAATCCAGCGCTTCCCACTGAGACGCAGGCTTAGGGAAATCCCCATCTCCTACAAGATGCAGCGTGTAGGCAAAAAAGTCGAGCCGCCGCCGGGCCACAATGCGCGAATCCAACTGGCGCAGGGTTCCCGCCGCCGCGTTGCGCGGATTGGCAAACAGCGCCTCGCCCGCCTCTTCTCGCTCTTGATTAATCTGCTGAAACACGTCCAGCGGCAAAAACGCCTCGCCCCGCACCTCCACCACGGGCGGCAGGTGTTCGCCCTTCAGCCGCAGCGGAATCGAGCGAATCGTCCGCACGTTGGGCGTAATGTCTTCCCCCGTCACGCCATCGCCCCGCGTCGCCCCGCGCACCAGCAGCCCGTTTTCGTAGGTCAGCGCCAGGGCTGAGCCGTCAATTTTCAACTCGCAAACATAGGCCGAGTCGGGCAGTGCGGGCTGGGCCTCAGAAACGGTTGCATAATAGCGTCGCCAGCGCGTGTCCCAGGTGGCAACTTCTGCCAGGTTGAAGGCGTTTTCCAGGCTGTAGAGCGGAATATTGTGGCGGACGGAGGTGAATTGGCTGGAGGGGCGATCGCCCACATTCCAGACCCAGCTTGATGCAGGACAAATC